>JAFGTG010000336.1 GCA_016934255.1 Sedimentisphaerales bacterium | reverse complement strand
TTTGACCAGGATATTGCCGAAAATCACCTCGCCCGGCTTATGCAGCACGTCCCAGATGATCGGATCGTCCGTGGAATTGACGTTTTGGATGATGCCGAAGATCCCCGATTCGGCGTTGACCGCACGAAACTCGCCGTCGATCTTCCGGAAATAAGCGATATCGTCGCCCATGATCGTCTCGCCGGGCAGCATGGCCGTGGAGGTCTTGCCGCACGCGCTGGGAAAAGCGCCCGCCATGTAGGTCTTGCGGCCGCCGGGACCGTAAACGCCGGAAACGAACATATGCTCGGCCAGCCAGCCTTCCTTGTCGGCCTGGCGAATCGTCAGTCTCAAGGCCAGCTTCTTGAGCCCCATCGTATTGCCGCCGTATTGAGTATTGACGGTGTAAATCGTGTCCCGCGTGTAATCCATGTAAATACGCTTATTGTCCACGTCAGCGCTGATCATGTTTTCATCCATCTCCCCGCACGAGTGGAGGAAACAAAAAACGTTGTCGTCTCGATCTATCTTGCAGAAATGGTCGTAGGCGGTTCGATAGAGCAAATCTTCATTATGCGCGACGTACCACGAATCCGTGATCTGTACGCATGGAACGCTGAAAACCGAACCGGTGGGACCCAACGACAGGAATCGCAGAATCATCGTCCTGTCCTTCATGGAATCCTTGAGCAAACCGCGCACTTCCGCAAGACCCTCTTCCCTCTCGACCTGATTCAGTGCTTTGCCCAGCGTTTCCGAGACCGGTACTAAATACTTCGTGACCTCCCGGTCGCGGCCCTGGTCGAAGTATCCATCATAATGAACCGTATGCCCGGGTGTCTTAAGCGGCGATTCCTCTCCGGTTTTCACCGCCATTTCGCGGACATGCTTGACGTCCTCTTCGGAATCCGTACTAATAAAAACCGCCTTCGGGTTCGTCAGGTCTATCGCATCAGCGACAAACTCATGGATCTTGACATTATCCACCGCCATGAGTCGGCTGTAACTCTCATCGTTTAACTTTTGTTTCAATACTACTTTTACATGAGACATTGTACAGCTAATACCTCCTAAAATATGGATTTATCAATTCTCAAAACCCGAAGATTCTACTGAAACGGGATCAGAGCGTCAACATCAATTTAGAAAAACGCCGATGTTGGTGAGAAAACGATGGAAATCACAGTAAAACTCTATGGATTAGTGTCTCTTTTTCTTGTGGAAAGCAGAACCAAGTTCCGAAGTGTCTCGGTATCTCTGGCCGTCAGCCACCTTTGCTCGAAATCCTTTTCCTGGGCGATTTGGGCGATGGCCATGAGGGCTCTAAGATGATAGTTCCGTTCGTCCCGGCTGCCAGCCAGGACGAACATGATTCTAACCGGATCGGAAGCACCCCGGAAGGTAATACCGTCACGGGCGCGGACGAGCAGAACGTCGAACTGATGCTCGCCGTCCACTATGATATGCGGGATGGCAAATCCCGGCTGGACGACGGTTCCGCCTTCCGCCTCGCGATGAAGGAATTTTTCAAAAAGCACATATTCGTTGCTTTGGAGCCTTTCAGCCAAAATTTTGGAGACGTCCTGGAAAACTTCCTCTGCATCTTTTTTGCCTTTAAGGTCCAGGATATGACAATCCCGGATCAGACGGTCAAAACGATCCTCGATGACATCGTCTCGTTCGAGTAATATGTCTCTTAGTTCATTCTCAAGCGTGACGGTTTTAAGCTCCCGGGCGGTAACCCGTTCGACAATGTGCATGACCGCCGAGGCCCGACTGACCCGCCTGCGAACGTAAAATCCATACCAGGCGGCGCTCAGAACGATGAAGCCGGCCGTGATCGATAACGGCACCCAACCCATATCAACAATCAAAGCGCCATAGGCCAGAATGACTAAAATATGAATGTACGGATATAACGGCGATTTAAACTTCGGGCGATAGCTTTGAATCCGGCTTTCCCGCATGATAATCACGCTGATATTGACAAGAATGAAAAGTATCAGCATCAGAGTCGAGGCGGTTTTCACCAGCACTTCCAGATCGAGAAATGCTATTGCGGATATCATAAATGCACCGGTGAGAAGAATGCTCAGGTGGGGCGTGGCAAATCGCTCGCTGATCCGGCCGAGGACCGAGGGAAATAATTGGTCCCGGCTCATCGCCATCGGGTACCGAGACGCAGCGAGAAGACCGCCGTTTGCCGTTGTGATAAAAGCGGCAATCGCCGCCAGAGAGAGAAGAGCAAAGCCCGCAGCGCCTAAATATTTGCCTGCCGCCAACGAGATCGGCATAAGGCTTTGGCTCAGCTCCTCTCCCTCCACGAGACCGACTGTCACTGCAATGGCGGCAACATAAAAAAAGGCCACGACCGCCCAGGCCAGGATCATACCAAGAGGAAGATTTCTACCCGGATTCTTGACCTCTTCTGTAATACTGGCGACATGCGTTAATCCTCCAAAGCTGACGAAGACCAGTCCGGCCGTCGCAAAAATAGCGAACCAGCCCTTATCAAGGAATCCTTTGAAGAGAACAGCTTGCGTTTGACCGCCCCCGAGAGCGACAAAAAAGCCAAGGAGGGCGAGCAATATTCCCACAAGCCAAATCTGGAATTTACTCGTGTGCTTGACGCTTACGATGTTAACGGCCATAAATCCGAGACAACAAACGACGCCAAAAACCTTAAGATGCCATTGCACGATTTGTACGCCAAATACCTCGTGGAGAACCACTTCAATCAGCGCGGCCATACCCACAATAGCGAAAGCGCTTTTCAAGGCCACCGAAAACCAATTGGCCAGACCACCAAACAGGCCCCAGATTGACCCGAGACTTCGTTCAACGTAAAAATAGGTTCCCCCGGCTCGTGGCATGGCTGTGGCCAACTCGGCTTGGCTCAAAGCGCTGGGAACGATAAGAATGGAAGCGAACAAATAGGAAAGGATTACTGCCGGTCCCGCTTTGGCGTAGGCGATGCCGGGAAGAACGAATAAGCCGGAACTGATCATCGCCCCGGACGCCATCGCGAATACGTCAACCAAACCAAGCTGTTTTTTCAACTGAGCCAATTTAATGCCCCTTTGTCCCTTCCCGGTTTCAGGTTATTGGAGTATGAGCTTATCATGGATTTTAGGACTTATTACTTGACATGCAACCTTATTTATGTTAGATTTAATTTTTCTACAGGAGGTAATTTTAGCGCTTTGTATTTCACATACGAAAAGGGTGATAATCTATGACTCGATCGAAGAAGATTAACACATGACAAGGAGATACACAATAAAAATCCTTTAATTTTAATCTATTTAATCGGATAAAAGTATGGCGAGATTCCTCTATCGACAAAAATATTCAGGTACTATCCTTCGTTTCGTTTTGGTATTTGCCATATTCTGCGTGACTTTCCTCCACTGTTCTGCTCTGGCGCAGAATATTCCGACGACCTCGGAGCCGGAAGCGCTGGAGCGACAATTGAAAAGCGTTCCGGAGCCGCTGGTCGGCTCAACAGTCCTCTTTCCTGAATTGCTCGAACGGCCCGCCCCGCCCGGCGTAAAGGGGCCGTCCTTCGTTCTGGAGGGCATCGATCTGGAGGGCGTGACGGTTTACGATGAACACGAATTGACCTCTTTTTATGAGGATAAGATCGGCCAGTCCGTGACGTTTCAGGATCTTCGGGGCGTCGCCCAGGCCATAACGGATAAATATCGCAACGACGGCTATATCCTGTCACGCGCGATTTTCCCCATACAGGTCGTGCAGGAAGGACGCGTGCGATTGTAGGTTCTCGAAGGATACTTCAACTCCTACGTCATTGATAAAAGCTACGCGGGACCGAAGGATCGGCTGGAGGCGTATGCGAAGAAAATTATCCATTCCAGGCCGCTGAATAACCGCATTCTGGAACGTTACCTGTTGCTCATGAACGATCTACCGGGCCTGAAAGTCACCTCGGTCATTCGTCCCGCGTCCGGTGTGCCGGGGGCTGCGGTTTTGGTCCTGAAAGTCCGTGAAAAACGGCTCTCCGTCGCGGCGGAGCTTAACAATCGCGGCAGCCGCTTTGTCGGACCGCACCATCTGAGTCTCAGCGGACAAGCGGAAGGATATTTCGGATGGGACGAGCGTTTGAGCGCGCGAATGCTGGCCGCCAGCCAGACGGATGAGATGCGGTACGCGAGCCTGACCTACGAACAAACGTTCGGCTCCGAAGGACTTACCGGATATGTCTCCGGGGCCTACTCCACCCAGGAACCCGGTTTTACATTAAATCAATTGGACGTGGATAGTCATTCACGCATCCTGGCCTTCGGCGTGGAATATCCCCTTTTGCGTTCGCGCAATAAGAATCTCAGACTGGGTTTGGATTTCGACGTTCGCAATTCCCGCTCGGAAATGGCGAACGTGCTGTTTTCCCGCGACCGGATTCGTTCGCTCCGGCTCCATGCCACTTATGACTTCCTGGATACTCTGGGCGGTATCAACGTGTTTCAGACCGAACTCAGCCAGGGCCTTCCCATTTTCGGCGCCAGCGATGAAGATAGTCCGACCCTCTCCCGGGCCAACGGCAATGTGGACTATACCAAGATCAACGCTTATCTCTCGCGGAATCAGCATTTGGTCGATGAATGGAGTTTATTCGCCGCCGTAATGGGTCAATACGCCTTCGCGACGCTGCTGTCCTCGGAAGAATTCGCTTTTGGCGGCGCCCATTTCGGCTCGGCTTACGACGCCTCGGAGATCACCGGCGATCACGGTGCGGCTATACGCACGGAGGTCCGCTGGTCCTGGACGGGTGAGCCGGTGACGTGGGGCCAATTGTACGGCTTCCACGACTACGGATGCGTCTGGCGCCGGGAATCGACCCGCGAGAGTCAATTAGACGCGGCCTCGGCAGGCTTCGGGATACGTCTGCGGGCCGGTGACAATTTGTCCGCCGCCGCGGAAATCGCCAAGCCGCTCACCCGTAAAGTCGGAGCCGAGGACGACCGGGACGTGAGGGCGTTCTTTTCCGTAATGTATCAGTACTAAAGGAAATCGACTATTGAATATTGACGATTGACTATTTGTCCATCGGTGTAGCTTATGGCCTTACAACAGTCAATCGAAATGTGGAGACAAGGTATTATGATTACACCAATACGTTCATTCAGCCGGATTTACTTTTTGATCGTCACTGTACTGTTGCCTTTTGTTCCGACTTCTACGATTTGGGCCAATGTCCAGGGAGGTAACGTCACCTATGGCCAGGCGGAAATCCGCCAGACGAATCCAGACCGCGTCGATATCCTCCAGAGCAGCCATAAAGCCGTTATTCAATGGGACAGTTTCGATATCGGTCTGAACGAGACGGTGCATTTCGAGCAGCCGTCGGCGCAATCGCTGGCCCTCAATCGCATCCTCGATAACAACGCCTCGACCATCCTGGGCCGCTTATCCGCTACAGGTCGGATTTTTTTAATCAATCCCAATGGCATCCTGTTCGGCCAGAACGCCCAGGTCGATGTGAGCGGCCTTCTGGCTACGACAATCGATATCTCCGATGAAGATTTCGAGAACGGTCATTATGATTTTTCCATTCTCGGCTCTCCTGATGGCTATGTTGTTAACCAGGGTGCGATTACCGCTCGTGAAGGCGGCATGGTTGCGATGGTCGCGCCGTGGGTGCGTAACGAGGGTGTTATCAGCGCCCGGTTGGGACAAGTGAGCTTAACCAGCGCCGAGACGTTCACCCTGGATATGTACGGGGATGGTTTGGTGCAAATCGCGGTGGACGATGAACCGGCGGCGCCCTTGATCGACGAAACCGGCCAACCGGTCACGTCCCTGGTCGAGAACGCCGGGACGATTGCCGCCGAAGGCGGTCGGGTCTTTCTGACCGCTCGTTCGGCCGGGGCCTTTGTAGATCGGGCGATTGATATGAGCGGGATTATCGAAGCCACCAGTTTAACGGAACAAAACGGCGAAATCGTTCTGCAAGGCGGCGACGAAGGTGATGTCCGCGTAACCGGAACACTGAACGCCAGCGCCGGCGAATCCGGCGCAACCGGCGGGATTATTAAGATTCTCGGCGAACGGGTGGGTCTGTTTCAAGAAGCCATCGTGGACGTTTCCGGCGATAACGGGGGCGGACAAGCCTACATCGGCGGTGCCTACCAGGGCGGCGACGCGCTCCGTGCGGCCGAACAAACCCAGGTAGGACAGAATGCACAGATCATCGCCGACGCCGGTCAAACCGGCGATGGCGGTCAAGTGGTCGTCTGGGCCGATCATACCACTCATTACTATGGCAACATCAGTTCCCGCGGTGGCGAACAATCCGGCGACGGAGGGCAAGTTGAAGTTTCCGGCAAGGAAAACCTCACCTTCCTCGGCTCGGTCGATACGTCCGCTCCCAATGGAAACGTCGGAGAGCTTCTTTTGGATCCCACGGACGCCGTAATCGTCGCGGTTGGCGATTCAGAGACCGCGGACCTGACGGCGGTGGATGAATTCGCCGATCCCGACGTGGGTGGCGACGGAGACACGAAGATCAGCGTCGATGCGATCAACAATGCCGCGGCGGATGTGACTGTACAGGCCTCACAGGACCTGACGGTCGATACGGAAATCGATATAAAAAATGCCGGTGTGGATCTTAGTTTGATAGCCAAACGCCATCTGAACGTCAATAAGGAAATATTTACCGATGGCGGCGATCTTCTTCTGCAGTCTGATGAAGACGATAACGGGACGGGTACGACCCGCCTCAACATTGAAACCGCGGGCTCTCGGATTCAGACCGGCGGCGGAATGGTGACATTCTCCGGTCCCGTCGAATTGCGGCGAGAGGCTCGGATCGACAGCGGCGGCGGCGATATTACCTTCGAAGATGATATTACGGGGGACTTTCAGCTTTATCTTAGAGCGGCCACGAATGGTGATGTGACTCTGAAAGGGGACACGGATGTGGACACGTTTACTGTCGAGGGATTCGGGAAATTCGTGAACGAGGGCACTCTGCAGGCCGACAATCTTTACTTCGCTGATGGAATGGTATCCATTGATGTCGGCTTCGGTACGGCCATTGCTGACGCCAATGGGATTACCAGTGGTGAAATAGTAATCTCTCCGGCTACTTCGGCCGATCCGAATATTGATTTGATAGGAAGCTTTCAGACGACGGGTAATTTTTACGCGCATGATCTGGGCACGGTGAATCTCGATCTGCAAATTAATGGAGATGCAACGGTCGAGGCACAGAAGGGCACTATAGAAGGCACGGTTTACGGCTCTACCTCGATAACGGATAGCGATGGAGGCGACGATCTCATCAACAACGTCAACGGCGGGGGCGACGACAGCGACAGTAACGGGAGCAACGATTATTCGGCGGTTGATATCGAAAATATCATCAATCAGACCGGAAGTCGGCCTTTCGGAACACCCGCCGAGTCGACGCCCGGAGACCCGAGCGCCGATAGCCAGGGAGGCGGTCAAGCGACAGAGCCATCCAATAATCCCGACATCAGGCTACTCGAGGACGGCCGGATCGGCGTCTATGCCCAAGACGGCACCTTGATCGGCGAAATCAGCCAGGGCGACTCGGGCACGGGACTCATCGCCACCATGCAAAACGCAGGCTACAGCCCGGACCAAATCGCCGAGGTCTTCCAGCAAGCGGCCGAATCAGGTGTGACGTGTCAGGATGTCAGTGTTAATCCCGACGGCATCATCGGATACACCATTGGCGAAATGACGGTGACGTTGGACGCCGATGGGAATACCATTATCAATAATGGATCAACGGAAATAACGTATCATTCGGACGGATCATGGAGCAAACGGGATACGGAGACGAACGTCGTGACGACAACGCGGTCGGATGGCACGACCATCGTAAAACATCCTTCGGGAGAAACAGTGACGACCGCTCCGGACGGCACGGTCACCCGTATCGTTCCGAATGCCGCGGACGGCAGCGTGCTTACGACCGTAACGCAGGGAAATACAACAATCACGACCTCAACGACAACCGACGAAACCGGTAATACAAGGACAGAAACCACAACGATGGTGACGCATAACGACAAAAGTACAAGCGTAACGACTCGAGTGAACGGACAAATCACTGCGACGACCGAAACATCCGCCGATGGCCGCAAGGTCGTCGTGGGAAAATTTGACGCCGACGGCAACCTGGCGGAAACAACCACGACAACCACGGCAGGCGAGGGCGCCGATAGCGTTATCACCACAATACATACAGTGACGGGCGGTGATACGACCAAGACCGTAAAAAATGGTATAACCATGTCAACGACAGTAACCGTCACGAAGCCCGACGGCACGCAAACGACAACGATTACCGATAATTAAAGCGACCGCACGCTCATCGTTTCGCGAACGACACTGTAACGAGTGAAGGGGGGGTATCCGGATTGGTGGACCAGCGTCAGTGATTGATGGGACGGCGGCAGTGTGGATTAGGATAATTTGTCCGCGACTGGACGGCTTTTTCTAATCCATCCCAACGGCAAACTGATCGAAAATTTACGAATCGATGGACCGGCGAGAAGGATGATGAAATATCACTCATCTGCAAACCGCCAACACAGTGACCTGAATTTGCACACATTCAAAACGACAAACAGGATAAAAGCTTATTCGAGCAAACCCATCATCGTTAGTGTCGCTTGTTGCCGGAGGTTCAGCACCTGGCGAAGCTCCTGTTGGGCATGGGCCCATTTTCTTTTACCTTTTTCTCTGGCCTGGCGGAGGGCATCGAGACCTCGCGTGATCTCGTCCGGCGGGGTCTGCGGATCCTGGACCAGCATCTGAAGCTCCTTTAAGATAGCTTCGCCGTCGGTCAGAGAATGATCGGGATCGAGCGAGGAGGAGCTTTGAAAAGTATTGCCTTGCATGTTCCCGCCAAACTGGAACTGAAAGCCGCCGGCAAAACGACCCGGGCCGCTGCTTGTAAAACCACTCTGAAAAGGAGGTTGGGTTCCGACGAAGGCTTCCTCTCGGCAAGCCTGCACTTTCTTGAGTTTCGGCTCGATGATTTTCCATTCATTCTCGTCCACTCCGAGGGCTTGTTGCATTGCCCGAGTTTCCTGCTCTTCAATCCATTTTCTTTGTTCTTCGAGCTTTTTCTGGAAATTTGCCATTCTTTCCTGATGGCTCATGCGATCCATACGTCCCATGCCGGACGAACCGCCTGTCCCGCTGCGTCCGGCGCTCTGGGACAGTAATTGTTGTGCAAACAAACCGACTAAAAGACATGCAGTCAATCCAGGAATAACTTTTCGCGTGGACATAGTAAAAATCCTTTCACTGAAAATCAGTACATGACGGTTTTCACTTTTTCCTGAAACTGTTCGATGTTCAGTTCGCCCTTGGCAAAGGCATCGACATCCGACTTTTTCGTGCGGATCGTTAGAACAGTGGCTGAGGAGGTACCCATGCCCCCCATGGCCATTCCGCCCATACCCATACTGCCTCCCATCATGCCACCACCCGTCATACCGCCTCCTATGCCTCTCATTTCACCCATGCCGCCCATACCGCTCGTTCTGCTTCTGCCCCTTGAGGAGATTCCGCCCCCGAAGCCGCCGCTCATACTCATACCACCCATCATTCCCATGCCGCCCATCATACTTCCCGCACTCCCCATCATCCCACCGACACCACGACTATTTCCAATGATGGTCAGAATGATCCGTTCATCCGGCTGTAAAACGCGAATATTGGCCGCATGTTTAAGTGTTTCGATGAGATCTCTTTTGAGTTCCTCGACCATCTTATGGCTTTGTTCTTCCGTTGATTCGGAGGCTCCCAATCGTTGAGATGCACCCGGCTGAAAGACTTGCCGCCGGGCCTGTTGCCAGGTCGGATCGACGTTCTCGGTCGTATCTTCAGGCTGTTGAGTCTCCGGTTCGGCTGGAGGTATGAAAGTAAAATTCACTTCCATCGAAAAAAGAATCCCATAGCCCTGGAGGTAGATCGCCTCTGTCGTACGGTCATCCCGCTCGAAGAAATCGCCAAAATCGGTAAAGAGACCCTGAACCTGACGTTTTTGTTTGAATCGACCGTCAAGGATATGCGACATGATCTGCATATCTTCCACGATGTCCGAAAGCTCTTCCGCTTTGATGTCGTCGGCCGGCACGACGAGAGCCCTTCGCCCTCCGGCATGATCGATCATGGCCACTGGACCGATCTGTATCGGCCGATAATCTTCACTATATTGATTGTCCATCACACGCGTATAAACTCGGGAGACCGGCGCGAAGGTGTAGCCTTCTTTTTGGGGTTTTACCGTGCCGCTCCAGCCGTGGCTAACGGTGCACGCGTAATAACCTCTGGCGTCAGTAACCGGATTGTTCGGCAAGCCCTGCATTTCGACGCCGGGCATGTTCACCGAGCCGGAAATGGTATAGGTCTCAAGAGGATTCTGGGACAGGGTCAAGCCGCCCGTCATCAAATTTATAACGATGAATACAGGGATTGTGTGAATTAAAGATTTCATGTGTTGTTCCTTTCGTTCTGTTTGTTAACCAAATGTTTTTTTTGCTTTGAGCAATCCTGATTCTATGTTGGGTGTGCAACTGGTTGCACACGCGACCATTTTTCGTAGTGATACCAGCACGTTTTAATTTGTTTCAATTTCTATGTTCTTTTCGTGGCGTTGTAATTCGTTCGTATGAGCGGCGAGCGTCACCAGGCCGTCTCCGAATCGGGATCCCATGTATTCGAAAGCCGCCGCCACGCGCTGGCGGTCTTTGATGCGCGCCGCCTCGACCATCCGAGCGAATTCCATAAAACGCCGGTCCGTCAGGTTGCCGACCGCCGTCAACGTTTTCTCGGCGAACACATCCAGATCATGAGCGACCTGTTGATGAAGCTCTTGTTTGAGCGTGTTGCGCTCGGCCGCCAGGGCCAACTGCAAACGGCTCTCCATCTCACCGAGCAGTTCCTGTCGGATCGTTGCTTCGAGCGATGATCTCAGCGAGTTTTCCAGATTGGCCTGAAGCGCTTCGACGTCCACCGGTTTCGGGGCCGAGAACCGGCCGGCCAGAAAAGCAATGCCGATCAATAATACCGCCGCGGTAGCCAGCTTCACAATAAAGACGGGTGGCAGCCTCCGCCGATAGGCGTCCCTGAGGGAAAGCCGAAGCTTGGGGATGGCTTCATCGTTGATTAGGGTGTCTCGTACCCGACCGATGGCCCGGTCGCTTGCTTCCTGCGTCGGCTCGACCTTAGCGAGGCGTTCGAGGCGATCCTGAATTTGGTTATCGTCTAAATTAGACATTGTATATCTCCTATAGAGTCATTGAATCATGCTGACCGCTTATGGATTAAATATGGATGTTTTTCTTTTAAGGGTAATAACATAAAACGTTTTGTCATTCCCGCGAAGGCGGGAATCCACTCCATTCATTACGTTCCTGGATCCCTGCCTACGCAGGGATGACAACAAAAATCGGTCAGTATAAGTTATTTAACTTCATGATTGTTTGATCCGACAATCCGGCGCAGATGTTGAATAGCGCGAGAGCATATAGCCCGGACTTGGTGCGACGTCTTGCCCATCTGCTCGGCGATGCGTTCGTAAGGTTCCTGCTGGATGTACCGCATGACCAGCGCCTCGCGGGAGGTTTTCTTCAACTGACCGAGCGCATCAAGCGTTCCGCTAAGCTCTTCCGAATGGATCAACTGAGTTAGAGGCGATTCATCGTTCGAGACGTGCCGGTCGATACGCTTCAGTCTCAGCACCGATCGCTGATGCGTTCGCCGCCAGTCGAAAGCCAGATTAATCGCCGCCCGTCGGGCGTAGGCCCGGCGGTTCGTGGCTTTATCCAAGCCTCTCGAAGACTCAAGTTTTATGAATAAATCCTGCATCAGTTCCTCGGCAACGTCCTCGCGCAGCGTCAGCCTCGCCAACAGTGCGAACAACTCCGCTCCAGACGTGTCCAGCAGTTCCAAAAGCTCTTTCTGTCGGCTCTTCAAAAAAACTCCTGATGTCAACATACGTCGAAACTTCACCATTATAGACGACCACGCCGTCCGCGCGCAGCGACTGTTTTCAGGAAATACCTTGGATTCTTCTTCTCCGCCGCGCATTAAAAAAAGGCCGGTCTCACAATCTGTGAGTTCCGGCCTTTATAATGGTTAGTTAGAAATATGTTTTCGACAGCTTATTTCGCTGCCGTTACGACTCTCTCGCTACAACAAGTACTCGCTTTAGTTTTTTCACAACATCCTTCCGAGGCTTTGTCCTCACAACAAGGTTTCGGGCAGTCCGGTGGACAAGCGTCTCCGTAAGGACAACCGTCGGCTTTCTCGACATCACATGTCTTTCCGCATGTGCTTGATTCGGCTTTAGCCGCTGGGCAACCACCACATCCAGAAGACGGGCATGTTCCGATATTGTTGCCTGTTTCAGATACAGAAAACTCACTTTTCGCAAAACCACCCAGTAAAACCGTCCCGATCAACAAGGCTACAACTACACCCCCCACTGCAATTAGATTCTTTTGATTTTTAGCACTCATGAACATCATCCCCTAAAATATCTCAATTAACACGTCACGTTAAAATACTACATTGCCACATAACTTATCGAAAATATTATACTAATACCATAGGTATAGTGTTCATTTATAATATGTTAAATATTTCTTTACAAAATGGCGAGTGGCCAATCGAAGTAATGACCGGCTGTTTTGAAGTGCTTCATCCAGGGACATACCTGCTGGCTTTGTGGCTATCGCGACTTGAATACCCATTTTAGTGTACTCCTCAGGTGGGATGTTGACCTGCCCTGCTATGATCCCAACGCGTGTTTTAGTTTGGCGTGCCAATTTCACCACTCCGGAGATGACCTTGCCGGATAAGGATTGGCGATCAAAACACCCTTCTCCCGTAATAACCCAGTCGGCTGATTTCATGTCATTGCGAAGGTTGCTGTAATTGATGATTGTATCTATGCCTGAAACAAGCGTCGCATTCATAAAAGCCATCGCCCCGGCGGCCAGACCCCCTGCTGCTCCCGCACCCGGGACGTTTGCGATATCTCGATTCAATTGCTCCCGGACAATCCGTGCAAGATGAGCTAAGCCACGATCCAATCGTTGAACCATCTGCGGAGTCGCTCCTTTTTGTGGACCGTATATCCTGGCGGCTCCGTTCTCACCGCAAAGAGGATTATCAACATCACAAAGCACCTCGAAAGGAATCAGTTGATTATCGACCGATCGTATAGGCATCTCGGGTGGAACGATTCTGGAGATCATCTCAAGACCCCTTCCGCCGAGTGGTATTGGTTCGTTATTCTCTTTAAGGAAGTTCCAACCTAATGCCATAGCGGCTCCGACGCCTCCATCGACCGTGGCGCTACCTCCTACAGCTAAGAGGATCTTCCGTGCTCCTTCCTCTTTCGCAGCCTGGATCAGTTCTCCCGTTCCGTAAGTTGTCGTAATCAGCGGATTCATCTGGTCTGCCGAGAGTAGTTCAAGTCCACTTGCCGACGCCATTTCAATAAGAGCCATTCTTCCAGGCAGCCAGGCAAAACCTGCTGTTATGCGCATAGATTGAAGAGGTCCCATCACTTCCTTCTGAATCCATTGACCCCCCACTGCTGAGATTATGGCTCTGGCTGTTCCTTCCCCACCATCTGCAAAAGGCTTGATTGAGATAAATGCGTCCGATAATATTATTTTGATTTCTTCTGATATAATAGAGCAAACTTCATACGCTGTTAATGTCCCTTTGAACGAATCCGTTGCTATAACAATTTTCATATCAATGAATTATATCTTTTAAGAAGTTCATATAAAATGAGTACGACTATAGGTGTACACCTTTCGTAACGTCCTATAATATTTTTACTAAAGCTTTTATTATGATGATGACATTCATTAAAGAACAATAACACTAATGATAAAGAGTGCAACGGCAGCCGCACATCCTTCTATCAACGTACCAAGGGTCTGGAGCCTGTATCCTTGTTTGACAGTCATACCGGAAAGGCCTGTAACAACCCAGAAATAGCTATCATTCGCATGACTGACGACCATAGAACCGGCCCCGATGGCGACAACGACGAGCGCTTTGGCCGTCGCTGTTTCTAAACCAAGCGTTGAAAGAAGAGGTGAGACGATTCCTGCGGTTGTGACGATCGCGACGGTTGAGGAACCTTGAGCCGTCTTTAGAGCTGCGGCTATGAGAAAAGGTAACCATATACTCAAACAAATGCTTTGGCCGAGATAGCCTTTCACGACGTTGTCGATCCCTGAATTTTGAAGGACCTTTCCGAATGCTCCGCCACAGCCGGTAATGATGATAATCGTAGCGGCTGAGAGTACGGCCTGGCCGATCCAACCTGAACTTGAGAGCATCTCTTTTGATAATTTCTTTGGAAGTAAAAAGGATAGAAACACACCTATGAGAAGTGCGACGACGGGTTGGCCGATGAAAGAAATAATCTCTGTCCCCCTACCGCTTCCCAATGGATGCGTCGGGAATTCGCAGATTGATTTACCCACGATCAGCACAATTGGTAATAAAATGGGTAAAATCGATTTGAAAACAGAAGGAGATTCTAAATAAAGCCCATCAGGAACCGGTTCTTCTTCATTCGTTGAATCTATTTTTATTGCATTTGTGAATTTCACAGCAAATAACCACCCTGCCGCCAAGGCAAAGATGCTGACAATCCCCCCCCATAAAATGACTAAGCCGAGATCAGCACCCATGATCCCAGCCGCTGCGACGGGACCGGGTGTCGGCGGTACCATCGTATGCGTCGCATACAAACCCAGGCTAAGCGCCACAACACCTGCTGCTAAGGGACTCCTGGCCTTTCTTGACAGCGCTTTGCATAACGGAGAAAGGATAACAAACGCAGAGTCGCAGAATACCGGAATACTCACAATATACCCGATTATAGCCATAGCCAGAGGCACGTTCTTATTACCCACAGTTTTGAGAGTACAGTCGGCTAATCGAAAGGCGCCGCCTGACTTTTCGAGGAATGTGCCGATAACGGCACCAGCAAGAACGACAATACCGATATGGCCGATTGTATCTCCGAAACCCTGGTTTATAGAGATAATAATCTCGTTGAGAGACAGATGACGAGAAAAGATACCATATCCGAAAGCAGCGACGAGAAGGGCGAGAAAGGGGTGAACGTTGAGCCTGGCTGTTACAATAACAATGAAAAAAACGGAAGCAAGGAGGAGGAATAATAACCACACAGAATAAGTCCTTTCATCTAATGATTATCGGCAGCACAGAAAGAGAGGCTTGCTGCTTGAATAACACCACACCGCCCATTTATAGATATATTGATAATTGTGAAACGTCAACTATTTAATATCAAAAAAAGAATATATAATGAACGCTTATTGGAATAATAAGTCGATATGCGATCCAAAATTCACACCTCTACAATACCAAAATGTTTCACGTGAAACATTTATATCACAGGATAGACTTTTTTTAAAAAAGCGGATTCTGACGTAGCTAAAAAATTCCGGTTAAAGGATCGATTCGAAAAACGAATTGTTTCACGTGAAACATTTTTTATATAATTGAAATTTTAATCTGGTAAAGTTATAGATTTTATATTTAGAATTCCGAAATTAATTGTGGTTTGATTTTAAATACTGAATTTTTTTATCTGGTTGACATGGATGGTTAATCCACAAAATAGCCTGTGAAGGAGCAAATGGATGGCTAAAAAAGAAAAGCCGAAACATCTTGGTAGGGGGCTTCAATCTTTGTTACGTCCTATAATATCCGAATCGAGTCAGATAAGTCCTTTTGCGAACGAAAGTCAAAATGAGTCTAACTTCCCACCAGATAAGGAATTAGATGATTCTCTGAAGCAGCTTCCTATTGACAGCATTTCACCTAATCCTTATCAGGCCCGTACCGTATGGAACGAGCAGGAACTGGAAGAACTGACGGAATCCATTAAAGCTAATGGAATTATTCAACCTATTGTTGTCCGCCCGGCAGGGAGAGGATATCAGCTTATAGCCGGGGAACGCCGTTTTAGAGCTGCAAAGAGGGCTTCCCTTACGAGTTTGCCGGCTCTTGTCCGCCAGGCGAGCGATGAGCAACTCCATGAATGGTCGTTGGTCGAGAATATACATCGTGTCGATCTGAATCCGATAGAAAGGGCAAAAGCTTATCGAGATTATCTGAGTACTTTTTCGCTGACACAAGCGGAGGCGGCCGAACGTTTGGGAGAAGGGCGATCAGTCATCGCTAACTACTTACGATTGCTCGACTTACCACAGGAAATAAAGCAAATGCTGGCCGAAAATCAGCTCAGCATGGGTCATGCGCGAGCTATTTTGGCGTTGCCGACGGATGATCTTCGACGAAAACTGGCCAATCGAGCCATGGCAGGGCGGTTAAGTGTCCGCGAAGTCGAACGGTTAGTCCGGAGATATCTCGCAGGTACGAGCCAGACGACCGTCGCTCCCCGAACGAAGTCTCCCCACATTCTGGATCTTGAGAAAAAATTAGCCGGGCAATTGGGAACAAAAGTGAGCATTGATACACGGAAAAACGGCCAACGCGGACGGATCGTCATCGAGTTTTATTCTTTGGACGAGTTCGACGGTATGATGGAAAGGCTTGGATTGGTTTGTGAAGAGGATGTCTGATAGCTTAATTGTCTGAAAATGAGGCTTAATAACACTTTTAACGTGATAATTATAGAGCTTCATTATATAATATAAGGATTAGGCGAAAATAAAAAGAAGTTTTATTTTAATGGAATTGTTTAACCAAAAGTCCCTTAATTGTTTAGGAGGACATGCTGTGAAACGTTTTCAATGTCTCATCATCATTTCGTTATTGGTTGTTCTATCGAGTCCTGATCTTTCTTTTGCCCAGCGGGAGACGCGAACTCAAAACATCCATCAGGCCATCATTAATGGTGATACCGAACTGGTCAAATCTCTTCTTTCGGGCGGCATGGATGTGAATGAAAAAAACCGAATGGGCTGGACTCCCTTGCATACCGCATTATCAAAAGGAAAAACGGAGATAGCTGAACTTCTCATTTCAAAAAACGCGGATTTGAATGCAAAGGATAACCAGGGAAAGACGCCTCTCTATTTGGCGATTGAAACGGATCAGAAGAAATTCGTCGATCTTCTCCTTGCGAAGAACGTTGACGTTAACGCCGTCACTCGTGGGGGTCAGAATGCATTAACGCTGGCCAGGAGCAAGGGTGACACGGCCCTGACAGAACTTCTTGTCAAGCATGGTGCAGAAGAGCCTGTTATCGATATGGAAGGGGACATGTTATACGGCCGGCGAGGAGGAGGGCCTCAGGGCAGCGGTGAACGAGGGCAGGGAATGCCCAATCAGCCTATGTTGCCGGCTCAGCCGACGAATCAGCCCAGTGTCCTTGACGATCCGAATGAAGTTAAAGCCAGAGTCAAGACATTTGCCGGGTTGGAAAAAGCCATCAAGCAAGTGTCAGACAACGCAGACAAGGAAGAACGTCAATGGTGTCAGAAAAAATATGACAATAGGACATTGCTTTCAAGGGCTGTACAAACTCAGTTCGATAGCGAGATGGCTTTCATCAAAAAGATCGCCGAAGCGGAGAAAGCAAAAAAGACAATTGCGGCGATTGATACTCTCGTCTCACAGAAGCAGGAGCGATCCAAGAAAGTTTATAGAGAGCTCCTGCAGCTAAGACGGGAGCTGGAGCAATCGCAATCCGTCCGTGGCCGGGGAAGAGCCTCCGGCATGGGAGGAAGAGGAAGCTCGTCGATGAGAGGGGGGCAGATGGGGATGGGCAATGATATGGGCGATTATTATGGCGAGGGTGAAATGATGGGTCGATCGTCCAGATCAACCCGTTCTACACGACCCGAAGAACAGGTGGATGCTCAAACCGAAGCAGAAATTCGTCTTTGGTCTCAGGCTGCGACGGATAAAAAAGACGAATTGTTGAAGAAGGTGCATGAACAGGTTATGTTAGAGATGAATTCCATACGATATGTCGCCGATGAGGAAAAAGCAAAAAAAACAACAGCGACCATCGATGGATTGATGCTGGCCCGGCTGGAGCGTTACGATCAAACGATCCTGAAAATGGAAGAAGACGCGAGAAAAGAAGAGGAACGCCAGCAAAGGCTCGAACAGCGTTTGGGTCGAAGCTCGGGAAGGAATATGCAGGGGGATCCCACACAACAGAACACATATCAGAGAGGACGTAGCCGGCGGCGCTAAGTAGGATGACGGAGCGATTAAAAGGAAAGGTCGCCATTGTCACGGGAGCCAGCAGAGGGATCGGCAGGGCGGTGAGTCTTTCGTTGGCGAAAGAAGCGGCCACGGTTGTCTTGGCGGCGCGATCGGTCCACGATTTGGAGAAAACCGCTAAAGAGACCATACAAGCAGGCGGAAAAGCGAAGATCGTCGTTACCGAACTCACCGAAGAGGATTCCATTAAAAACCTTGTCAAGGTAACAGACAAGACCTTCGGACGTCTGGATATCCTCGTTAACAATGCTGGTATCACGCATTCGGCAAAACTGGAGGAGACGAAAACAGAAGATTGGGAACGGTGCCTCTGGGTCAACGCACGAGCGCCTTTCATCTTATGTCGAGAGGCCCTGAGTCTTTTACGGAAATCGCAGCCGGCCTATATCATTAACATCTCATCCGTCGTAGGCGTCAAAGGCTATCCTATGCAAAGCGCCTATACTGCCTCCAAGCATGCCCTTCGCGGAATGAGTATATCGTTGGCGGAGGAATTAAAAGGTTCGAGCGTTCGCGTGCACGTGCTTTGTCCCGGTGGTGTAGATACAGAATTGGTTGAAAAAGTGCGTCCCGACATTAATAAAGAGGACCTTATCGACTCTAATGAAATCGCCGAATTGGTCCTTTATCTTGTTACACATAAAGGCAACGCGGTTATTGATGAGCTGCATATCCGACGGGCGACCTCAACGCCCTGGTTTTGATATGGTGAATAGTCGTTAGTGAATGGTATTTAGTTAATTTGTAGGGGCAACTCCCTGTGGCGCCGCAAGGTGTCCCCAAGGGATTGCCCTGGGCGGATTGGGAGAAAACGATGCGTTTCGTTTGTCAACGAGTCTTGGAAGCGGAAGTTAAGGTGAACGAAAAATCCGTCGGGAAAATCGACCGGGGATTGCTTGTTTTCCTCGGCGTCGGAAAGGGCGATACCGAAGCCGATGCCCAATTCATGTCCGACAAGCTTGTGAACCTGCGAATCTTCCCGGATGAGGCCGGCAAGATGAACCGAAGCGTCCAGGACATCGGAGGATCGATCCTACTCATCAGCCAATTCACACTTTACGGCGATTGTCGCAAAGGCCGCCGGCCCGGCTTCGACGCGGCCGCTGTGCCGGAATTGGCCGAGTCGCTCTATGAAAAGGTCATCGCTCTGGTTGCGGAGCAGGGCGTTCCCGTCAAGAAGGGCGTTTTCGGCGCCTACATGCAAATCACCAGCCTCAACGACGGCCCCGTTACCTTCCTCCTCGACAGCTCCAAGCTGTTTTAGAACGTGGAATATTGATTCAGGGAACTTCCTATCCTCCATCATAAACTGTCATTATCAGGCATGAATCATACAAGAGTTTACGCTCACCTTAATTTCTAATCCACAAGTCATTCCTCGAATGAAGGCAGAATTCAGATTGCGTTACTTCACCCACAGGACCTTTGTCACTGTTGCTGATGATAAAAACACGGTGAAAAATCAATTTTACTTCACGCGTCTGAATTTTAGAAAATAAATACCTTGTTGCATTTTCTGGATTCACTGAAACGAAAGGCCAAGCATCGCGAATCAAAAGCCAGTCCTCATCATATCGGGAGAACTCTGGCTTCTGAAGCTTTATTTCCTTTTTCTTAATAATGTTGAGCATAACATCTGACCACTTCTGATCAGTATTATCCTGATCCCCCCATCCGCACTTATGAGCATTCGCCTTAATCTCGTCCCTCAACTCTTCTGCAGTTCGTTCCGGTTCTTCTGGTTCGACAGGAGTAACAAAATGAATGGATCCCCCAATTTCTTCCGATCTTCTCAAAGCATCCTTGCGTGTCTCATTCTTCGACCTTGCGTCTGTATGCTCAATGCCAATTTTCTTGCCACTCATTATCAGCAAAAAGTCAGGCTTGTCATTGGGGGATTCTCTAGGAATGATTTCCAACGGAAACGTGAGAAGGCGATGTGCTTCTGCAAGTGAACTCAAAAGGTGGGCCATCGCATACGGTTGAGTATGTTTCTTACTTCTGGCCCCACTCATCAAAGGGCTTACAATATCAATCGACTGTAAAATGCCAAGGAGTGCAGCCTTGTTTTCTGCTTTTAAATTCATTTTCTTATATGTTTCCATAGAGTCTATCTTCCCTCTGCTCCTGTTCATTCCCTCAAAATAGAAATGGCGGGGCAGTTGATATCCGCTATTCGCAGGAAAAAAATCTGATGGTTAACAGCCAAAAGTAATGGCTTGAAAACGCACTGTCGGCCATTGCGAGAAGCGGAGCGACGAAGCAATCCCAGAAAATTCAACAGCCACACAACCTCCCCTTTCTGTTATCCTAAGATTTCCCTAGTTTCTCTCTGACTATATTAACCTGGAATGCCTGTTCAGGGTTTGGTTTTTACTAAACCCTGAGTAGGAGGCTCGGCGCAAAAACACCGAGACCTCCGACAGCACCTCGCCCCCCCAAAAAAATTACTAAAATTATTCAATTATGAATGGTGGGGGTCCAGGGAGTTGCCTATGTTAGCTCCTTCTCAAATGGTCCGGTTGAGTTTGGGCTTGTTCAAGTCTCTTCATTGATTTCCCATCACAAAGCTCAAATAAATCATTTCGCCATTTTACATGAGCAAAATCTACATTATTGCTTATCCGCGCACCAAGAAAATATCTCTGTTTCTCCTTAATTATTCCATATGTCATAGCCGAAGAATCAGGCTTTCTATAAATGCCGACTAATTGTGGTGCACCTCCGCACTTCTTATCTTTAATGTTGAATAGAGTGTCACAAAAGCAGTGAAATACACTTCGACTTGTACCACGGTCAGGTCCCTTTCGATAACGGTCAAAATTATTATTGAATTCCTTCGAACCTGATCCCAGCACAAAAAGTATATCTGATTCTTTAGGCATGGCCTTATCTTTCCCGGACCAACCTTTACCTCGTGCCCATTGAATAAGTCGGCATTCAAATTTCAATTTTTTGTTTTGGTCTCTGGAAATATGTATCACTTGCAACGTATCCATTGTAATCTCTTTTACCATACTCGGGTACTTCTTAAACTGATGAACAAGTTTTTCTTTAATCGATTCAAACCTTTCTTTGCACGAGGACTGGGGCGAGAATAACAAACCTCCGTCAGCCATTTCTGTTATTTGAGAAAGGACCATTGTAGGAAAAAGTACATCCCCACAATACCCAAGTATATCTGGTGAGTGCCGAAATGCGAAAACTTTCCTTCCATGATCAAAAACACCAATATCGCTCCAACTTACACGACTATCAGCAGCGATGTAAGCTGATGCGATACCATGAGTGTCAACTCCTATCCATGAAACAAGTAGTGTCATAGTAAATTAAAGCAATAGTTAGATGGTTTCCGTATAATATCACAGGCATCTCGTCGTTTAAGTGTAGTCTACACTGCATCGTGCTGACGTGCAAGAAAAAAAACACTTTGGAATAGCAGGTCGATGCTAGGTGGATCCGAGCCAATCGATGAGCAAGGTGGTAACATTATCGTGACCGCCGGCCATGTTGGCGTCAGCGATAAGTGAAGAGCAAACTTTCTGAGGATCGGTCTCGGTCTTTAAGATCATACCGATCCCATCATCGGGCACCATGTCGGTCAGGCCATCCGTGCAGAGGAAAATACGGTCGCCTTTTCTCAGGGTGAACGAGTGGACATGTGGATGGGCCTTTTCTTCCATGCCGACATAACGGGTGATCACACCTTGAGCGTCGTGGTTAACCGCCTCTTCCGGTTCGATGTGGCCTTTCTCGATGAGTTCGGATATGACGGAATGATCCTGGGTTAACTGCACGAGCCGGTCTTTGCGAAACCGATAAGCCCGGCTATCGCCGATGTTGGCAATATAGCAGCGACCTTTTCTCAACAGGGCAAGAACGAGCGTGGCGCCCATATCCTTGTAGCCGGACTCGCTCGTGCCTTCCAATTGCAGTTGTTTGCTTTGTTCGGCGATGGCTTTTTCGAGTATTTTTTTGATCGTTCTGGGTGTGCCGACCTTGAGCTTGTCCAGGGCGTTCTCAATCATCACGGGCAGATCTTCGACCACGATCCCGGAGGCGAGCGCCCCGCCACGGTGGCCGCCCATGCCGTCCGATACGAGGAAAATTGCCGTTTCAGGATCGGCGAAATAACTATCCTCATTTTCCTGGCGGACCTTTCCGACGTGCGTCTCGGCGGCCCAGCGGAAATGAGTAGGGGGGTTCTCGGTCGAAGTGTTTTCTACGATTTCAGCCATGTGCTTTCCTTAATATCGCTCAAGGGCTTCTGAAAAATTGAAGGTTAGGCATACTTCTGGAAAGAAAAAACCGTTTGTATTTTTTCTTTCTAAAACGTGATGTGTACTTTTCTTTACGATAAATATTATCATAGGGCACCTGATTATTTTCAGAAAATCATGAAAGAAGATTTTCTGAAATAATATATGCCTAACCTTCAATTTTTCAGAAGTCCTCTTAGATGCTCATTTAAACAAGACACTGCTTACACCAGGGACAATAGTTCCAGAAGGTGGAATCCACCGGCCAGCCGCAACGCTTGCATACTTCGGGAAAAGGTCGAACGTGCCTGGGCTGATGGACTTTCCGATGACACCAGGGACAATACCGCATGAAGCGCATCAGTTTTCCGTTACAGTGTTTGCACTTGCTGTGATAACGTACCCCTTTTGTTTGTATTTCAGCGGGTGAATCGAAACCGGGGCCGTAACACCACGGGCAGAAGCGCCATTCGGGCAAAACTCCCCGATGGCAACGCGGGCATAGATGGCTAAACGGCGTCTCCGTATCGAAACGGTTCCGATCGCTTCCGCACCACGGACATATCAGCATACTTTCGGCGATAGGTTCGGAGCAATCAACACATTTGAAGACGGTCGGTAAGACGGTTCCATAGCGTTTAGTGAATGCGATGCGGCGCATCTTTTGCCAATCGATCTTTTTCTTCCCCGGCAGTTTTAAGCCGGGGGCGAGCTTGAGACTCCTGGGAACCACCTGGAGCAAGACCGAACGCATTTGCTCGGCATTGGCGAATCGCTTTTCGGGATCGATTGTCAGGGTTTGCTTGAGAAACTGCACAAACGCCAGGCTGGTTCTCTCGCGCAGGCGTTTGCAGCCGCGGGGCGGCCAGCGAAACGGCCACTTCGGAAGAAAGCCGGTGATATATTCATAGAGGATCAACCCAACGGCGAAACAATCGCTTCGGTAGGTGGGCCGGCCGTAGGCCTGTTCAGGAGCGACGTAACCC
Source organism: Sedimentisphaerales bacterium (assembly GCA_016934255.1). Taxonomy (GTDB): domain Bacteria; phylum Planctomycetota; class Phycisphaerae; order Sedimentisphaerales; family Anaerobacaceae; genus JAFGTG01. The sequence goes on along the minus strand of JAFGTG010000336.1, from coordinate 4,463 downwards.
GGCGTGCCGAAATCCTCTACCGTATGCATTCGCCCCTTGAGGTGCAGACCAATACCGAAATCGCCCAAAGCGGCCCGGCCGTTCGGAAACAAAAAGATGTTATTCGGTGTCACATCGCAATGAACCATGCGTTTGCGATGGGCGTATGCCAGGCCATCGAGGACCTGGGCGGCAATCGAAATGATACGACGAACGGACATCGGCCGGGAACAGTCTTCCAGCGTGCCCACGGATAGTTCCGTCGCCAGGATGGCGTGACCGCCGATAATGTCGGCGTTTTTAACCGGCATAATGTGCGGATGCCGTAATTGGGCGACCAGACGCACTTCACGGAGCAGGGCCTGATTGTCGCGCTTGCCTTGAGTATCGGCCAGGGGGATCTTCAAGGCCACCCAAATACCCTCGACACAATCTCGAGCCATCCAGACCTCACAGCTTCCGCCCTCGCCGAGCGGTTTAGCCAGTCGGTACTTGCCCAGTCTCCGGCCGCGTTTTAAGGCGAGCCGCGATGCGGAAGTCGTTTTGACCATAATTTTGTTTTTATCTGTCGATCGGGCCATAGACCATTATCCGGGGACGGATCAAATAAACATAATTTTCAACGATATTTTAACAGGAATTATCGGCGCTACTTTCTAAAAAATACTGAAAAAGCCAATAAAATCTTTTGGAAAAAATACGCCGTTTCGAATTTGGCATTCGTGGAAATATGGCGTATATTATGTATAGGACATGCACAATAGAAACGAGATCAGGAGGGGGAGAATCTGGAAGGAGTTAATTCTCACCTGAGTTCATTTTGAAGGCATGTTTGAACGGATAAGGTGGACAAATCCGGGCGTACGGGAAGGATCCGGCGCCGATTTGCATCATAATACTCCTTTCTTCAATGGGGGGCTGGTCGCCAGGGTCAGCCCTCAATTTTTGATTCTGCTGAAAAACCCCTCCATATCCTCATAATATATTGACGCCGTGCCAGTTTAATATAGACTGGCCGTATCGTCAACAACGTCGTTTAGAGATGCACACAACAAAAGCGTTCCAAAAGGCCATGCAGAAACGGAATGGTATTGAAGAGACCATTAACGAGTTTGCACGCAACGGTGGCCGTCGGACGCGTTACCGAGGCTTGCACAAGACCTCGGTATGCAATTATCTTCATGGGGCAGCTATCAATGCCAAACGTTGGATCCGTTTATTGCAGTATCAGATGACTGAAGCGGCTACAAACGCCAGGTAAGAATCGGTCTGGGCGGCCGAAAAGGACGGAGAGAGCTTCGATAGGTATGAAGCGTAAGTTTTTCAGCAAAATCAAAACCAAAGCCTGATCCCTATATCTTTTTGACCGATGTCTTCGTATTATTCCTAAGGAAGAGAAGAGCCCGATTGTTTCGTGTAGCAATGTCTCGCATAAAAGAAAATAAGGGGCAGCGATACTTATCGATGCCCCTTATTCTTTGAAGGAGGAGGATGTGTTTCCAATGATTTCTACGCCCGGTACCTTTGTTTGTTCGCAGTCAATTCCAAAACTTTGTAAAAATGAGATGTTTTCGTTAAATTTTCTTTGGTCTGCATTTTCAAATATCTTAAATATCTATGACGAGTTGTAGTTATAGGGCCTATCAGGATTTACATGATTTCTTATGAGCCTATAGGCATAATATGGTAATCGTTGGCGAACCACCATTGCATGGATTTATTTCGACGGTTCGTTTGGAAGGATTTCGAGGCCGATGAGTGTCACGTCGTCCACTCTGGAGGGATCGATTTCCTGCGTTTGAAACAGATCGTTCAGTGCGTCCACCATCTCGTCAACCGGCAGACCTTCGAGCTTGCGGAATTGCTCGTTGAAATCGAAGCCGCCCTGGTCGTTGAATTGCCCGAAGAACGGTTCGGCGCCGTCGGAATAGAGCAACAGCTTGTCCCCGGCCCGGAGCTGGACAGTTCGCTCATTGAATTCGGCCTGCTCGAAAATACCCAGCAGCGAGCCGCGTGCCTCCAACGGCTTCGGGGGATTTCCGGGCCTGAGCAGGATCGGATATGGATGGCCGGCGCGGGCGTAGGTCAGTTGGAGCGTTTTGGTGTTCAACAAGCCGTAACATCCGGTCGCAAACTGGTAGCCGGATAGCTCCTGTGCGGTCATTCGCAGATTGAGATTTTTGACGACTTCGGCGGGAGAAAAAACCCGGTAATTGTTTCCGACGGTTTCTCGCATGACGAGAGCTTGCTTGATAAAGATCGTTAACAGTGCGGCCGGCATACCGTGTCCCACCACGTCGGTGATGTAAAAGCCGATATGTTCCTCGTCCACGCGGACAATATCGTAAATATCGCCGGAAACCCATTCCGCCGGCAGGAAAACCGTTGCCCATCGGATTTGGTCCGTATGGGGCAAGCGGGTGGGCAAGAAATCCTGTTGCACTAAGCCCGCCAAGCGAAGCTGTTCCGTCAGATTGTCCGCTAATGCTTTCGTCATGTTCAGTTGCTCCTTGAGTTGCTCGGCCAGTGTATTGTTGTGAAGGCCATGTACTTGCCTGGGGGGAATCACAAACTCGGCCGGCCTCGCGGAACCGCCTTTGCGGTGCGCGAGATTCACGCTCATTCTCGTCCATAGCTCGTCGATGGAAATGGTTTTGCCCGTCGCGCCCACGGTCACGCAAAGGCTTGACGGGGTGCGGAAAAAGCTTTCCACGGGCAGGCTCATTCGGCCCGTAAGCTGAATCACGCCGATGTGCTCTTTTTCGAGCCGCTCGATGATTCGCGTCAATTCCTTTTGCGAACGTGTCGCGTCTTTGACGTCGATAATAGCGGTCCCGACCAGATTAAGACGATCGCGAATGTCCGCGAACTGATCGATCGGGAGGATATGGTACGAGAGCTTCTTCTGACTCAGCAACCGTTCGATCTCGACAGGCACGGAATCCTGGTCAGTCAGATAAAGGACATCTGTGTAGCTGCCCAGCACCTCTATAACAGTAGATGATTCTGCGCCTTTCATCCGTTTGATTTCCTTCAGCCGCATTATCAGACGTTGGATGAATGTTAGCCCATAGTACGAGCACATGTTAATTTCGGCTTGTCGGGGGTGGCACTTTTCATTTTTCCGGCTTTTTATGCCGATGGAAAAGCTTCGATAACAGGTTATCGGAGCATCAGGGACAATGACCCTGATCGTTCGATGAAGTGAAGGAGACCGGCAGGTTTAGCCGGCGAAGATCGCCGAGCCGATGCGGAGGATGGTTGCGCCTTCTTCGACCGCGATCTCGTAGTCGGAGCTCATCCCCATGCTTAGCTCGGTGAATTGTGGACCGACGATTCTTTCCCCGCGCATTTCGACGAACAACTCCCGGGTTCGAATAAAACACGCGCGGACAATGTCTTTATTATGGGTCAAAGGCGCCATCATCATCAAGCCGGCGAGACGTATATGGGACAGGGTCTCGATCTGCTCGGCCAGGTGCGTAGCCGCACCGACGGGGACGCCGTATTTCTGAGGTTCGTCGGAGGCGTTGACTTGTAAAAGCACCCTTGGGTGAAGATTTAATTTTGCCGCTGCGGCGTTGACCTCTTCGGCCAGCCGGAGGGTGTCCACCGAATGAATCAGCTCGGCGATCGGCAGGACCTGGCGCACTTTGTTACGCTGCAGATGGCCGATCATGTGCCAATGGATGGTGGGGATCGAGTCCGGGTCGCCCCTGGTTTCCTTCAGAAGGTCCGCTACATGAACGGAGACTTTTTTCAATTGCTGGACCCGGTTTTCCCCCAGGTGAGTGTAGCCCAAATCGATGACTTCCTGGATCGCATCGAGGGTGGCGGACTTGGTGACGACGACAAGCTTGACCTCGTCCGGCTCCCTGCCGGCCCGCGCGCAAGCCGAATCAATGGTGTCTTTGACACGCTTTATTCTCTCAGAAATCTTCGGCATAAGATGATCGTAGAAAATAAAGAATTAAAATCATTTCTAAACAACTCTAATACATACAAAGAAAGTTTATAAATATCAATGAATGAAAGATTTTGCCAGTATAAAAAATTTAAGATATCATTTTTGGTCATTGATGTGTTGCGTTGATATTCATTGTATAGATCGTCCGGCTTCCCGGTTCCCGTGGATTTTCCGGGGAATCTTGTGGGAGTAAGTATTTGTTTTCTAATACTTTATGGCTTGTGTGGACGCGATGACGTTTATGGTAAAAAAAAACGGGGAAAAACGAAATTTTATCCTTGTGTTTTTAGGGGTGAGCTTGTATAATAACACAATAGAGAGGGCTTGGGGTGGGGTAATACCCCATGCAGTTTGCCGTTCTTTTTTGTTTTTGTGTTTGACTTATGATTTGGGGAGCGTTAGCTTCCTTTTGGACTTTTGCTGCGTTATCGCAGCAGATAGACCTCGGCGAGGCAGTGTGGTCCACCGGTCTCCCCCCCAGCCGGTCCCACCACCTCGCCCTTTTTATGCGCGCACG
>JAFGTG010000335.1 GCA_016934255.1 Sedimentisphaerales bacterium | reverse complement strand
GCAAATTAAGGCAAGATTTAGGATTGAACCAAGACAAGTTCGGGCAATTGTTCGGCATTCATCCTATGACGGTGAGCAAATGGGAAAGGGGAATTCTAACACCAACGCCTTATCAAATAGCTATGATGGAAGCCTTCAAGAAAGCGGCAAGGAAGAAGGAAATCAACAAGACACTCAAAAATATACTTGTAGCTGCTGGAGTTGTAGCTGCTGTTTATTTACTTTTAAAATATTCTCAAGAAGTAGGAAGCAGGTAGGAGAATGAAAAGTGCCCAAGGTATGTGCTTATTTGGCAAGGATTTGAATGACATCATTTGCTCGGATATGTTGCATCCTCTACGAGAGATTGCAACTTATATCCCAGAGTTGCAACACATGGGAATCCCGGTACAGTTTCGAGTCGTCATCGATGCTAACATCGTCTTCTCCGAGCTTAAATGGTTGACGAAAGAGAGAAAAAAACCTACTGCCCGAACCAGCCTTCAGGAACTAATTGATGCTGGTACTCTTCAAGTGTTCGCTCCAACTTGGTTGGACCAAGAAATGCTTGAACATGCCGAGGAATTCGCTGCCAAAATCGGGGTATCCGTAGATCGTTATTTGCAGGCTTGGGAGGAATACCGCGGAATTGTCAGTCTCGTGCAGCCAAAAAACAATGAATTGAATTCTGAGATCGATCCGGATGATACGCCGTATGTCTCGGTATATGAGGAATTTGGAGCACACGCCGTTTACTCTAACGATCATCACATATCCCGAATGGGTGCTTTTACTATCAATAGTGAAGTGATTGTTACACTTAAGAATTATTCAAGGGCAGCAAGTTGGCAATATACTATTCAGTATGGAGGGATAGTCGCAATAATAGTTAGCTGGCAAGTACTTGTTGTTTCTCTACAGATGCTTGTAGGAATCGCGAAATTTATACGATCTTTGCCCGTTTGGACGAAAGCGTTACTTTTAGCTTGCGGAATCGCTTTAATTGCTCATCCCAGTTCGAGATCATGGCTCATTAAAACAGCACGACGTATTGGAGGACCTCTGCAATCAGCTACGGTCAAAACCGGCCGGATTGCCATCCGATTGGGAGCCGAAGCCATAATCAAGACAGAGCAGGCCCATGAGGCTTTGTCAGAAGTGAAAGGTTGTTTTGATAATAGGAGAGTTCCACTTCGTGTATTAGTAATTGCTTTGTGTGCCACTGAACAAAGACCATTTTCGCTCGATGAAATAGAAAGAAAAGTGCTAGCAAATGGCTACCAGACGAGAGCAAAAGATTTCAGGAGTTACTTACGCCGAAAACTTCGAGAGTCGAAAGAATTGGTTCAGACCTCTGATGGATGGATATATCGTTCCATCACAGAAATTGCTAACGAAGAATAGTCTATACTTAAACGGTTAGGGTGGCTGGTGACGAACCATATTTTGCTCCTATTTTCTCTGGCTGCTGCTCATCCATGTAGGTATGATTGTAATGAGGATTGAGTTATGAAAACGATGATGGGCAAAGTCGAGCGTGGATTTACGTTGATTGAATTGTTGGTCGTCATAGCCGTTATCGCGATCTTGATGGGGATTTTGTTACCCTCCCTGCGTCTGGCGAGAGAAAAGGTGCGGATCGTCGTCTGCGGGAATAATCAGCGGCAGCTTCTTGTCGGCCTGGCGTCGTATGCGACCGACAACGATGATAAACTTCCACCCTCAACAAACAAGCTGGGGACCATTGATGCGGCGAAGGCCAATTATCATCACCCCATGGAGCTGAATTTTCATTACTCCAATGGTTGGGGGGCGAGGAATCCGGCCCAGGACCGAGAGTATGCATATACGGGTCGGTATTTAGCAAGTTATCTGCCGGAGGTCGATGTTTTCAATTGCAAAGTGGCACCGATCGATCCGAAGAGTCCGTGGCCGCCCCCGGGTTCGACCTACGACCCGGTCGGCACGTACGGCGAATTGTATAAGACGGGCGCCTGGACGCCGTTGCATTCGACCTATATGCTCCTTTGGAATTATCAGGGCTACAATCCCGATATCTCCCCGGCTGTTTTTAAAAGTAGCGGTTACGCCACATTCATTGGCCCCAAGAAGGGGTCCAGCCCCGTGAAGCTGGTCGTTCAGGATGCCTTGATGTTCAAGACGGACACGTTTGTTCTGTTTCCCGGCGCGAGCACAAGCAATAGCTGGTACAGCAGCCATCAATTCAAAGGCGCTCGCCGCGTCAAGGATTACCCGTTTTACAATACGCCGAGGTACGCCAGGTCGGAGGTTCCCGAAGTCTGGCTGAATGCCGGCTATCTGGACGGGCACGTGAGTCGTTTTAACTCTCGCGATGCCTATCGCGTCGGCGCCAATGCCCACGATGCCATGATCACCAAGGTTCTACGTTAACGGAACGGATTTGTCATTCCCGCGATGCTTTGGCCATGCCTTACGGCAAGGCGGGAATCCACTTTTTTACGCCCTGGACCCCTCTGCCTTCGCAGCACCGTAAGGCGTCCTATGGAGGGTGACATGTGAGTTTTCTACTTTCCGCAACAGGAACTAATTAGGCTGGCTTATGCGCGGAAACTGCGTTAGAATATACTGAAAATGCTTGATGCAATTGGATAAGGATACATAGCTATGAGAAAAGGTATGATGATGAAATCGACGGTGTTGGTTTGGGTGGTTTTGTGGGTGAATGTGTTTTTCTGCTCCGTAGGCTTTGCGGAGTTGAAGGGCGGGGTTGGGAAGACGAATATCACGCCGCCGTTGGGGGGACTGCTGATCGGGTCCAAGGGGTATGTGAGCGACCATGTGCTCGATGAGCTGTACGCCAAGGCGCTGGTGCTTAGCGACGGAGAAAAAACTATTGCCATCGTTGCGACGGATTTGCTTTATACGCCGCTGGAAGAGATCACGATGCCGGTGCGAAAGATCGTCAAGGAAAAGACGGGGATACCTGAAGAGAACATTTTCCTCTGTGCGTCGCATACGCATTCCGGGCCGGAGGTGTTTAAGCGGTCCAAGCTCGCGCCGGAAAAGATCGTTGAGATGTCGGAGGTGGACCGGTCCTTTATGGCGACGCTGGTCGGGAAGATCGCCAGTGCGGCGCTATTGGCTCATAAGAATATGCAGCCCGTGAAGATCGGAGCGGCCAAGGGCCAGGCGCCGAAGGTCCTCTATAACCGACGGCCGCGAGATGCCGAAGGCCGCGTGGAGATGGCCTTTACCCTGCCGGCCGAGGTCCGGGCGACCAGAAAAATCGTGGTCGATCCCGACGGGCGGACGAGAGTGACGTTTACGTATCCGGAGGGACAGACGCAACGGCGTTTCGGGCCGATCGATCCGGCCGTTCGCGTGCTTCGCGTCGAAGACGCCAACGGCGTGCTGGTCGGCTCGCTCGTGAATTTCGGCTGTCACCCGGTGAGCATTTATCCTTATTTGAGCACGTCGATATCGGCCGACTATCCCGCCTACGCCACGGGCGTTGTCGAGCAGGCCGAGGGCGGGCTATGCCTCTTTACGCTCGGATTGGCGGGCAACACCGTTCCTTACCACCGGGGCGTTATCCCCCGCCGACAGATCGGCCGGGCGGTAGGGGGCGAGGCGCTCAAAGAGCTTCAATTCCTTCCGACCTGCGATGATATCACGCTTGATGCGGCTACGAAGGAACTGTTGCTACCCACCAAGAAACCTTCTTCCGAAGAAGCCAAAGAAAGTAAGCGGCCGGAGCAGGTTAGTACGGAGCTTCAGGTCGTGAGACTCGGGGACATCTACATCCTGGGCCTGCCCGGTGAGATTCTCGTGGAGGTCGGTCTGGAGATACAGAAACAGGCCGGACTGGAAAATCTCATTATAGTTTCGGTAAGTAATGACATCGTCGGGTACGTGTGCCACAGCGCCGCCTACGACGAAGGCGCTTACGAGCCCGGCGCGGGTACAAACCTCGCCAAAGGCGCAGGTGAGATCATGATCGAGAAGGCATTGGAGTTGATCGAGCAGATTAAGCAAAAGCGCTAATCTCATTTCGATATGGTAGAGTTATCGTTTCAAGAGTAATGTAAGATTCTCACGTGTTAATAGCGAGATGTCGGCAGAGCGTTCCAGAAAAGGTTCAACATCTGCAACGACCTGCTTAAAGTCAAGCTTTTCCACTCGCCGGATAACAAGTCGCCGGCAGTTTTCGGCCGTGACTTGCGGTCCGGTCCATCTTGTTTGTATGAGGGCGTTGTTTAACAGTTCCAGGTTCGGCGCCGGCCAGGACCGATCCGACAGATACCAAATAAGGTCGTAGATATCTCGGCCTTTGACATACTTTCGTGCAAGGAACGCATGCAGCTTGCCGGCCAACAGGGACGCTTTATCGTGATGCTGCAGATTGAGAATGACGTGACGTCTAACGATCGTAGAGGTTGTCTTCGCTCCCATCGGCGGATTCGAATCCACTTCCACCTTAATCGAAAGCGTCTCGGACGAGTGGGCTGAAAGACCGAGCTCAAACGGCAAACCTTTGAAATTCACGAAGGCCGACTTGACGGTGCGCTTGTCATTCATCCTCAAGTTCACGTCATAATCTTCGGCCTCAAAAACGTTACTGACGGTGACCATATTATCGCGAAAGTGTGCCGATTGTCCCGGCTCGATCAGGGCGAAATCAAGGTCTTCTGAGAATCGCGGCATGGAGTACAAAAACCGCAAAGCCGTACCCCCTTGAAACACCCAGGCACTAAATGCACCGCGGTCCTGTAGAGACTGCAATATCCTGGCCTGTAAATACTCACGAGCCAAACAGTTCGCCAGGATTGGATTATCGATGTCGCTTAAAATTTGGCGAAGGTAGTCCTTCACAACTCTTAACCTCCCTGTTCTTTGATCAATTTTTCCAAAAGCCCGGCGGCCCGTTGCAATTTCGGGCTACCGCTGGTTTGGGCCAGGTTGACGAGTACGGCACAGTCACACTCCGAGAGATTTTGGAGTCGAAGCTCTGCCAGAAATTCACGGTTGTCCGCTCCAGGTGTTAGGTACACCAGGTCCAGCAGGGCTTTCTCAGGTGTGGCGATGAACGCCTTCTGATGAAATCCGAGGTCCACCTGCCTGTAGCCGTAGAACTGGTCTTTTTTAATATGCCGAAATAAAAATCGCCCTAAAGGAGTCTCCACCCGTGAAGGTCTCAACGTCGTTACACTTGTCACGGTCGGAACGTGTTCGGGGATCATCCCAAAATACCCCAGCGCTGACTGGAGACTCACATAGGAAGCTTTCTTCATCGTGTTGGCAAGTATGAATGGATGAGGAGACTGTTTTCTGTAAGGCTGAGCCAGCGTATATAATCCCCTGGTGAGCTGGATCAGTTTGCCGGTCTTGACCCAACGGCTCAACTGCAACCGTAAAACCGATAAACTCTCTCCACTTCCGGCCAAGAAACCTGTTCGGAATACCGGTTCATCCGCAACCTGTCTCAGTAATTCTTCCCATTTCATTGCAGTAACTTATCATATCTGTAAATATATTGCAATAGAAACAAGGCAAACGACTATGCACAAGTATAAGTCCTCCGTTCGCCTTAAGCCGTCTCTGGAGGTCTTCAAGCGTCAGCAGACGACCAGGGTTCTTTTCGTAGTTTTCCAGTCTTCTATATAGCTCCTCACGGTGGCTGGCCAGCATCGGAACATCTAACCCAGGAAAAGTACCTGACACCAATTCTCCCCCTGAGTAAATTCATCCTCGCTTATAGTGCTTCAATTTCAAGAATTCTCAACAAATCCACGACAAAAGGTTTGAAATTGTGTGGGCATTTTTCAGTGAGATCTTGATAGTTCGACCGTTCGAGAATCCAAGGAACGTCGGCAGTTTCTTTGTATTTCATACCGGAATCGTGAAAGAGAGTTTCAACAATTCGTTTGGGCGGTTTATTGTGGTTTTGGTTTTCGACCGGTTTTATCCATTGTCGAGAGAATTGAGTCTTTTCAAGTCTATCAAGAAGAACTTTTTCCGAAGCCAATATCAGCGCCTCAAGATCATATTTAAAGCAATGGACGAAGAAACGATCTGCTAAACGGTTGTCACATCCTTTCCGTCGTAGTTCTTCATTGAATCTTTTTTCGACGTGATCTTTCAGTTCCGTGTAGGTTGAGTGCGGGAAAGGTTTGTTCTTGGGATAAAGATCCTGAACAAGAAAGACGTAACTGTTCGGCTTGTTTCTTAAAATATTGATTGCCCGAATCGGACCTTTATTGAGAAGAGGCTCCTTGCCGTTTAAAGGATAGAAATCAATGGCCTTTCCTTTCTTATTGGCAAGTTCTATGACATGAGCAAACAATTCCCTCATACCGAGTTGGTCGCTTGGTCCCTCGACATAAACGAAAACTTCACTCATGCCAGAGCCTCCAGTTCATCGGTTCGATGCATTTTTTCAAGTTCATCACGACCAAAATCCTCCAGGTTGTCCAGAAGAGTCTTGGAATCACTTACTTTGACAAATATGCTTTTCCCAGACTCTTTTTTCATAACAGCGATATTTTGTAAGTCGAATTGACTAAGGAAATAGGATGCGTGAGTCGCCAAAATCACTTGAGTTCTTTGAGAGGCTTTTTCAAAAAGTCCAGCCAAAATCGGCAATGTTCTTGGGTGAACGCCCTGGTCAGGCTCATCAATACAGATTAAAGTCGGCGACGAAGGCATGACACATAAAGTCGCCCAGGCAATAAACCGAAGCGTCCCGTCGGATAAATCGGCCAGGCTCAGGTCCATATCTATAGCTTTTTCCTGCCAGAAAGCGATAACTTCACCGGGCCCCCCCCTTGCCTTGACATTAAGATCCTTGAATCCTGGTATTGCGGATTTGATGACAGACTTAAGTTCACTAAAGGCTTGGGGATATTCAGTCATCAGATTAAACAGCACCGCGCTCAGATTGCCTGCGTCTTCGTGTAAGACAGGCTCTTGGCTTGTTGGGACAGATTTTCTAATTTTTTCATTGTTAATGTGAAAAGAGTTATAAAAGCGCCATCCACGAACATATTCCCTGAGATTAAAGAGAGTTACTAGAGTCGAATCCGTGATGGCTCCAAGGCCGAGTTGGTTTGGTTTTTTCAGATCCCATTTTTTGCGTTTGAACCTTCTATCCTTCGGATCCCTGACAACACCTTTCCCATCCTGGAAATTCAGAAACGTATAACCCCTGTTAAAACCTTCGTGTAAAGGCGTTGTTGTTATAACTCTCTCAAAAATAACCTTTGTAGATCCAACCGGTCCCATCAATTCGCCCTGATAATAAAGTGGCACTTTTTCCATTAAGTCTATTTGTGCGCTCCACCAGAGTTTATCGGGACCTGGTTTATGAAAAATTTGCTGTCCAATGGTTCCTCCGACGATTTCAGGGGGAATCTCCTGGTAACAGGCATCACGGATAAACCTTAAAAATTCGAATAAACTTGACTTGCCTGATCCATTAGCGCCGACGATAACCTGCAATGGCTTAAAACATAATGTTATATCATCAAATGGTCGATACCCTTTGATTTTTATGGATGGCAACTGATAATAGTCACTCATTGAAGAATGATCTCCTTTATTAATTCGGTGTTGGGATGGTAATGTCGATTTCGTTGACCGGGCCCAGGGCCGAGAGCGGCTCGCCGAAGTCATCGGGTCGGCCGACGGCTAAGATGTGCACCGCGTCGGGCTTAAGGTGCTTTCGGGCGACGCGCAACACGTCGGTTTTCGTGACCTTCTCGACGTTTTGCTTGATCTGCAATAAGAAATTCGACGGGTAGCCGTAGTATTCGTAGATCATCAGGCGATTGACGATCTCGCCGGTCGTGTCGAAGTTGAAGACGAACGAGTTGAGGAAGCTATCCTTTGCTATGGCAAGCTCTTCGTCGGTCACTTCGCTCTCCTTCATCTTCTCAACCTCGCGGATCATCGCGCGAATGGCTTTGACCGTCGATTCCGACTTGGTCTGGCACCCGACGTAAAACTCGCCGGGATAGTCGTAGTTGGCCGAATAAGCCCCGTAAACCGAATAGGCCAGGCCCTCGCGCGAGCGGACGTTTTTAAAAAGACGGCTCGTGAAACCCCCGCCGAGGATTTTGTTCATGACGATCAGGGCAAAGTAATCCGGATCGTTCATCAGCCCGCCGATATGTCCCAGGTAGATGTTCGACTGGTTGACGTCATCTTTGCGAATCACGTTGACGGTCTTGCGAAAGTCGTACTGGACCTTCGGCGTCTCGGGCAGTTGCAGGTCCACCTTCGGCCATCCCTCGAACGCCTTCTCAATTTTCTCGATCATTTGTTTCGTATCAAAGTCGCCCCACACGGCCAGCATCATATTGTTCGGACCGTAGAACTTCTTATGGAAGGCCACCAGATCATCCCGGCTGACGTTCGCGATCGTTGCGTATTCGGTGTGCCGGGCGTACACGCTTTCCGGGCCGTAGATGAGCTTCTCGAACTCCCGTCCGGCGATCGATCCGACGTCATCATTGCGCCGCGCGATCGAGCTGTTATGCTGCATCCTGGCCAGCATGATTTTATCCTCGCGGAACGCCGGATTCATCAGTACGTCGGCCAGGATCGCCAGACCCGTATCGAGGTCTGCCTTCAAGACCGACATAGACGCCGAGCCGGCGTTGAGTCCGATCCCCGTCTCGACCGAGGCGGCGATGCTCTCCAATTGTTCGTCCAGCTCATCGCCCGTCTTGCTGGTCGTGCCGCCGGTCCGCATGACCATGCCCGTGATCGAGGCCAGGCCGATCTTGTCGGCGGGTTCGTACATCGATCCGGTCCGGATTCTGACCGACATGTTGACCAGCGGCAACTCGTGATCTTCGAGCAAAAACAGCCGCATTCCGTTGTCCAATGTCACCTGCTCGACTTCGGGTATCTCGATGTCCCGCAGCTTCGGATACTTCAGGCTCTTGTAGTCGCGAACGGTCTGTTCGGCCTTGAGCGTTTCGAGATTCAACGCTTTCGAGGCTTGGGTGCTCCGGGCGGCCTGTTCGGCGCAACCCATCCATAACAAACCCGATCCTATAACAGCAAAAAGCACACCTTTAATGATCCATGATTTATGTCTTATCATTGTAACGCTCCCTTCTGGGTTAAAATCCGAAGCACGAAATCCTCAATTCGAAACAATATCAAATGTTCAAAATTCAAATTCTCAAAATGAAAGTAGCCGTCAACATCTGTCGTTTTGAATTTCTGTCATTTGAAATTTGAATTTGTTTCGGATTTCGATATTCGAATTTCGAGTTTATCATATCAAACAATCCTCGTGTGCAATCCGCCAGAGGCGGACACGCTCTATGGTTTAACCACCGGCTCCGGTTGTTTTGATGATTCCGACGGACCGGTTCTTGGTCGTGAAATACTCGCCGGCGACGCGCTGGATATCCTCGGGCGTCACCTTCTCGATTTTATCGAGCTGCTTAAACAGATTCCGCCAATCGCCGGTGACGACCTCGTAGAAGGTCAACTGCGCCGCCAGTCCGGAATTGGAATCGAGTTCTCGGATTAAACTCGCCCGCGCCCGTGTTTTCGCCTTGGCCAGTTCCTCCGGCGTGACGAGCTCGCTTTTAAGGCGTTCAATCTCGACGTTGATTGCTTCCTCGCATTCTTCGTTCGTATGGCCGCGAGCCGGGACGGCGTAAAATAAAAACAGATTCGGATACTTGACGCCGGGCATGCCCTGGAAGCCGGACGCATACATAGCGATTTTTTTTTCTTTGACGAGGCTCTTGTACAGCCGGGACGTCCGGCCCATGCCGACGATATCCGTGATCGCGTCAAAGACGGCGTCGTCGGGATGATGGATGTCCGGTTTGTGGTAGCCGATCAGAACGAACGGCTGAGACGGATCGTCCAAGACCACCCGTCGTTCGCCCAACTGCGGCGGCTCGACCGTCTCGACCTCTTCGGGCTTCGGCCGGCTCGGGATCTGGCCGAAGTACTGTGTGGCCAGGACTTCGATCCGGTCGGGATCGACGTCTCCCACAATTGCAATCGTCAAGTTGCTCGGCGAATAATACTTCTCGAAGAACGTCTCCGCCTCGGCGCGGGTCAGCGTGGCGATATCGCTCATGTGACCGACGATGGAGTCTCCATAGGGATGGGCCTTGTATGCGACGGCCATAAATTCTTCGAGCAGACGTCCAACGGGCTGGCTCTCGACGCTGAGCCGTCGCTCTTCCATCACGACCTCTCGCTCTTTATAGAATTCCCTCAGCACGGGATTGGCAAACCGATCGGATTCCATGACCATCCATAGCTCCACCTTGTTCGACGGAAGGCTCAGGATGTACTGCGTTGCATCCTGGCTTGTATAGGCGTTGAAGCCCGAACTGCCTTCCCGCGAAAGGACTTCCTCGTACTCATCGTGAACGAGATATGCCTGAGCTTCTTCCTGAGCGTCCTGGAGCTGTTTCTGCAATTGTTCCAGGCGGGCCTTATCGGCTTGATCGCCTTTCCGGCGTTCGGCCTTCAACTCCAGAAATATTTCGTCCATCTTCGCCATTGCCACCTTTTCAGCTTGATAGTTCCTGGTTCCAATGGTTTTGGTCCCTTTGAAGGCCATATGCTCGAACAGGTGCGCCAAGCCCGTGATACCCCGGACCTCATCGGAGGCCCCCACATTGGCGTACGTATGAAACGAAACGACCGGCGCTTCGTGCCTTTCGAGGACTAAAAACTTCAGGCCATTATCCAGCGTGAATTCCGTCATCCGCTTCTCGAACTGCGCCAAATCCTGAGCGCTTGCCGGCCTCGGGATCGCTATCATCACAACGCAGAACAGAAGCGCCGACCATAGGATCGTGGTATTTCTTTTTCGTTTTGTGTGTTTCATAATCTCGACTCCTATATAACGTTGAAGCTGTCAATCTTTTCATTAGTTACTGTTGCGGAAAATAGAAAACTCACATGTCACCCCTGCGAAGGCAGGGGTCCAGAGCGTTACATCTGGATTCCCGCCTTCGCGGGAATGACAAATCGTGTTTTCGCAACAGGTACTAATTGTACATAAAATAGGCCGTCGCGTTACAGTCTCGATCCACGGTGACACGCACCCAATGGGCCGAGAAGCCGTCTTCAAAAACGTGGTATATATATCCCGTGCTGGAGGGCACCTGGATATTCAGATAGGGTTTCCATGTCCCGTTGCCCAGGAAATCGACCTCGATTTTGAACGTGACGTTCTGGTGCGAGTCGTGGGCGAGATGGACGACCTTCTTGTCGAAGCCGGTCATCAGGAACGGGTCCGACGGGATGCCGGCGACCACGGGCGTTTCCCACCACGGGCCGCCCCAGCCGGCGGGCTTGCCCATCGACCAGAGATCGTCGATATTGCCGAACCACAAACCGGATTGCGGCTGGCCCTGGTCGTGATCGATCTGGTCGCTGGCTAATACGAACAGGCCTCGCCAGTAGCAAAAATCAGGAATGACGCGAAGGTGGCTGCAAACCGGACGGATGCCCCAAATTTTACCGCCGTAGGCCAGTGCCGGCAGCTCGTAGAACATACCGTGAACGTCCATGAGCAGTCTCTCCGTCACCGCGTGGCGAATCCGCATCCATTCGGTGTTCCAGGCGTGATCCCAGCTATGACTGGCCTTAGGTAGCAGGTAGCGGTGCCACTTACCTTGGGCGAAGACGCGAAGTACAACGGAGGATTTAGTCCAGCCGGTGGCGTAAATCGTATGTCCGCCGTACGAATCCCCCGAAGCGCTGCCGCCGACGCCCACGAAGGGATTGCGCTCGATGATCGTCCATTTCTTACCGTCCCACTCGGCCAACCGTCCGGCGTCTCTCTGGCCCAGGAATTCCTTTTCGTCATAGGTGTTGTTCGCGACGACGACCCGTCCGTTGGCGCTATACGCTCCTTTGAAATGTGCCTTGGCGTCTCGTATCTGGAGTTCTTTGACCAGATTGTACAATAGTTTCGCTTTGAGGCTTTTCACATCCACTTCCCAGAAGCGGCCCTCCATCCCCAGGAAATAAACCTTGTTCTCCGGATCGGTCAGATGAGTGATGGTTGCGGTCAGGCGGAATTTCTTTAGGTCCTCGATCGTCCGGACGTTTCCCTCGGCGTCAATGGCGTGCGGTCCGATGAACGCCTGGCCGGACGGCCAATGGACCATACGATTGGCGAAGGTTCCCGTGACGGAGGCCGGGTGCCGCCGCATCGTCATGTTTTCACTGATCTCATAAAGCCCGAGCCCTTCGCCGCGGATATGGGCGACGTATCCCACCGCCCAGAGTTTTTCCGCCCACGGGATCAATGCCCCGATCCCGGTTTCGGAGTCGCTGCCCGTGCCTTTCGCCATGACGGTCAGGTTCGGGAAGACACCATTGACCGAAAGCGGGGTTTCTTCGGCGCTAACAAGGTTCGGATTTGCAAGCACAAGCGCCCAAAACATAATGAAAATAAGTACATACCTATGCCTGTGTTGGAAATCTACAGTCTTTCGTTTCCACGCGAGCTTGTTGTTAATATATCGGAATGGCTCCATGACCGTCTCCTTAGGCGAATATGATATCTTGTAAAGTGAAGTTCCTTTCGCAAAATAAGCACATGCAATATACGGCGCCGAATCGGCTGCGTCAATAATAAACGCAAACCGCTGATACGATCTAAGACAAGGCTATTCGATAGGTCTTCAACTTGCGTTGGAAGAGGAGTATGAACGGGTGGTTATGTTAATTGTCTTTTGCGGCGCCGATCTGGGTTTTCCGGCTGACGCCCCGGCAGCTTTCGCAGTGGCAAATCCCAATGCATCTAAGATGTGACGTGCCGGCGATCTTTTTGGTCTCAACCAGCCTGGCTCCTTTGGTTTCCATCTTGCGGAGGGTCAGCTTGGCATCTTTCGAGTCGTGTGAGCCGACGGCATCAATGACGACCGTGACTTTCTTGCCTCGTTGCAGCAATCCCAGCGCCGTCATCTTCACGGCGCCTTCCAGGCTGTTTCCGACCAGGATGAACTCGCTGGCGCGCAGCTC
>JAFGTG010000334.1 GCA_016934255.1 Sedimentisphaerales bacterium | reverse complement strand
GTCGAATCCCTGGTTTTCGGGCCAGTATTTTTCTTTTTCGCCGAGGTGCCATTTGCCGAGGAATGCGGTTTTGTAGCCGTGCTCCTTCAGGGCCTCGGCCAGCGTGACCTCTGAAAGAGGCATCCAGTCATTCAGCGGGGCGTTGTTGAAACGTCCCGACCGCTTACCGCTGAACCAGTTGGTCGCATCAAAACGGGAGGGATATTTGCCCGTCATGATACTGAAACGCGTCGGGCTACACACCGGGTTGGCGGCATAGCCATTGGTGAAATTCATGCCGGAACGCGCCAGGCGGTCGATATTCGGCGTTTCATAGAAACAGTGGGGATTGTTGGCGCCGATGTCCATCCATCCGAAGTCGTCGATCAGGAAGAATATAAAGTTGAGCGGCTTCTTTTTCGATGAAGCCGCGTGAACAAAACGTTGGGGACTTAATGCTGCGGCGGCGAGACCTCCGAGCATGGTTTTCGTGAATTCTCGTCGTGTGATGTCAGTTCTCATGTTCAGTCTTCCTGTTCGAGTTCAATCATCTTTTCGGCGTATCGCCTACCCAATTCCCTTGCGGATTCTGCGTTGAAATGTGTCTGGTCGCTTTTGGGGGTGAGCCCTGATGTTTCGACGTAAGCGGTGTTTTGGACGGTAAGTGGTAATTCCTCGAAAATTTCGTTGATTGTTTTTGCGTTCGGATTTCGGGCGATATAGAAATCGCTCAATTTGCCGACGACAAACGGCAGATCGTCATCGCCTAATTCCCGTCTGAAATTGGCGATCAATTCCTCCAGTTTGACCTGATAGACTTTCGCCAGTTCCGGCTTGCTATCCGATTCGCCCTGATGCCAGATAATCCCTTTGATCACGCCGCTCTGCATCGCGATCCTGGTTCGTTCGAGAGCATCGTCGTAAGGATGACTTTTGGTTTGGCTGTGGTATCCTCCTTCGGTCCAGGAGGCGATAGGCGAGCCACCGGCCGCACACGGTATCAGGCCGATTTTGACGTTCTTTTTATACTCGGCCATGGCCTTGCCAAAGGCCAAACCCGGACCGACACCGGCAATCTGGGGTTTGTCGAAATGGAGCGGTTCAGTCGCCGGTTTCCACTGACCTTCCTTGTCCAGTACAAAAACACGTGGGTGAGGTTGTATGTCTTGCTCTTCCACCTTGCCCCGCCCGGCCATATTCGATTGACCCGCGAGAATATACAGGTGAAATTTCTGACGATGACTATAAAGATCGGAACAACCGGAACTCAGCAGTGCAAATATTGCGGAAAAGACAATCCATCGTTTCATAATTATCCTTTGAATTATAAGCGATTATGTTTATTTAATTCTTATACACAATCCTTATCATTGGGTCAATAAGTTGGTAACCTTTAAGAAGAGTGAGATGGTTCAAGTGGAGGAAATATGAAGACGCAGTATGTTTTTCTTGAAATAATTCTTATCAGAGTGCGACAATCCAATCGTGGTTCATGAATAGCCAAAAACAAGAATTGGGATACGGACGGTCAGGAGTATAGAGGCTTTTCCTCTTGCTTTCAGTCGGGAGATCAGGTATTCTTCTGAGCCGATTCATTGATAGCGAAAATAGGCCTAATGAAGCCTAAAAGACGAGTTGATTGAAAGGAGAAGAAATGAGAGAGAGAAGCATATCTTTGGTTATTGCGGGGCTTTTTGTGCTTTCTGCAGTTCCGGCCGGGGCGCAGGAGAACCTTGGAGGCCTTGTTGCCGAGTATGGCTACGGCTGGATGATCGGCAAATGGGCGGCTACCACCAGCAATGGCGACCGGTTTGACCTTGAGTATAAATGGATTCTGGACAAAAACGCTATATGCTTGAATGTCAAGATCGGTGAGTTCAAGTATTATGGCTTGATTGTGTTTGTACCATCGCGCGAGGAAGTTATACAGGTCGGCGCCGACAACATGGGCGCTACATGGAACGGCACTTGGGCGGAGGATTACGAAGGCGCCGTCAATAGAAATGTACGCACCGAGCCCGATGGCTCCACGCAGACGATGGATCTTGTGTTCATTAAGATTGATAATAACAGTTTCAAACTTAAAGAGTATGCTGTCGAATCGGGTGGCTACCGTGCTTCTCAAGCCAGGGGCGAGACGACGTTCAAACGCCAGAAAGCGGATACGGCAAAAAAGGGCGGTGAGCTGGATGGCGCCTGGGTCGGGACGGCCAGAGGGAATTACGGCGAATGGACGTTCGCGATCTCAGAGGGCAAAGTGGAGGTGAAGGGACCGGAGGGCGAGTATTACGCGGGTACGGTGAAGCTGAACACAGAGAAGAATCCGAAACAAGCTGATTTTAAGATTACGAAGTGTTCGCAGTCGATGTACGAAGGTGAAACCGCGCTGAGTATTTACAAGCTCGAAGGCAAAAAGCTCACGTTAGTGGCGGGCGAGCCGGGCTCGACGTATCGTCCCTATAGTTTGGATTCGGGCGGCGACGTGATGGTTTTTTCTTTAACTCGCAAGTAAGGTCAATGTTCGTATCACACGCCGGGCGGGAGAACCACTCGGCGTGTGTATTTTTATTGAGTTGTGAAACGGACTTAAAGCTCTATATGTGGATGGGGTATTTCAGGTGGTTTTGTAATTGCCGCCAGATGTGTTTGTCCCGTTCGGAATCGATGGCGGGGGTAAATCCGAATTTGAGATAAAGGTTGATGGCGGGGATTCTGACGGTTTGAGTCGTCAGATATGCGTTTTTATGCCCCAGTTTTTTCAATCTGTGACACACGATTGAAAGAAGTGTTTTGGCCAGACCTTTACCTTGTTCTTCCGGTACGATCGCAACCCAGTGAACTCGACCCGGGGAGGGTGCGTTCTGATCGTCAAACCACGCACAGGCTGTTCCGACCGGAACCTCTTTGCGATCAAAGAGATAACACTGGCGCTCGGTAAGCATCGGGATATCGCTTCCGAATTCCCTCACGAAAAGATTCGACGTCGCTTGCGTGTATTTGTCTGCTAAAACGTGAATGTTGCACCATGATTGCTCATCGCCCGGTTGATACCATCGGATCGAATACCCGTCGGGTACGCCATAGTCGGGGAGCGCGTCGAGATTATCTCGAATCATACGGATGTCCAGGTATTTTTGAGTGATATCCATGTGTTTGTGATACCGAAGATTTCATCGCCTGTCGGGACAATCGATTACTACAGCCATGAGAAGAATATCAGTTCCCTTGTGAAACGCAAGGGAGTTTTCTATGGAATGACATGCTGATGCACGAATCGTCCCTGCTCAATGATGAAGAAATGCTCGAGTCGAAAAACTCGAAGTATGACGTTGCTGACGACTTCTCGTTACAAAATCATCATCAAAAATGAAGACTCGAATGTTTTTTGATCCATGCTAAATATTTGAGTCGTGGGCTAACTCACAGTACAATACAATCACTTTGTTGAAACGTGTGTCGATTCTCCCTAAGGAACACCTTAAGCGGAGAATAATGATGATTGATCAATGTCATTCGGAATTCATTCAAGGAGTTCGTAAGTGCGATATACATCAGATAATATTTTAGTGAAACCCGATATCTTCCCGGATGATCCGGATTTGATCTTATCCATCACGCCGGAACAAGCCGGTTGGGAATATGTTTCCTTTCAGGTCAGACAGCTTTCGGAGGGAAAGAGTTGGTCTTATGAAACCGGAGAAAATGAGCTGGCCATCGTGAATCTGAGCGGGCGTTATACGGTTCGTTCGAATCGAGGCCGGTGGTCTGGGATCGGAACCCGCAAAGATGTTTTCACCGGTGCGGCCCATGCTTTGTATCTGCCCCGGCGAAGCACGTTCACAATTACCGCCGAGCAGGGGGGCGAATACGCCATCGCCTGGGTGCCGACCGACCAGGACCATGAACCGTGGCTGATCGAGCCTGGAAATGTGTCGATCTCGGTGCGGGGAGGAGATAACGTCAGTCGCCAGATCAATGATTTGCTGCCCTCGGGATCACCCGTTCATCGCCTCGTCTTGGTTGAGGTTTATACTCCCAGCGGTAATTGGAGCAGTTATCCCCCCCACAAGCATGATATCCATTTAGAGGATGAAGACGGCAATCTTATCGAAGCCGATCTGGAAGAAGTATATTTCTATAAGATCGATAAGCCCGATGGCTATGCCTATCAACGCGTTTATACGGATGAGACCTCTCCGTTGCATCAGGCGGGCTATCCCATTGATGCCTTGGTTCGGGCGGAAAATAATTGTGTCGTTTTGGTGCCGGAGGGCTATCATCCTGTCGTGAGCGCCCCGGGGTATACGACGTACTATCTGAATGTATTGGCAGGTAGCGCCCAAACTCTTGCCAATCAGGACGATCCGAGATATACCTGGATTAAGAACACATACAAACAGAAAGATAACCGGTTACCGTTATATTAATACTCAGATTAACTGGCTTTTTTCAACGGTCTATTAGGCTTGCAAAGAGAAAAGATCGACAACGGAGTTGAATGATGGCAGAAAAGAGATACCAAAATCGGCGTGAGTTTATCCGCATGATCGCCACAGGTAGCGCGATGACTTTTCTCTCCGCGTGCGGCTGGAGCCGCGAACACCAGGCGTCGAGTGAGGAAAGACACAAGCGCCCCAATATCATCTTTATCATCGCCGATGATCTGGGCTGGATGGACATCGGCTACCATGGCTCGGAGATCCAAACGCCTCATCTCGACCGACTGGCCCGGCAGAGCGTACGATTCGAGCGGCATTACGTGATGCCGACGTGTACGCCAACACGCGTCGGATTGATGACGGGTCGCTATCCAAGCCGATATGGTGTGCTCAGTCCGGCTTATGGTAAGATATTTGACGATGATACGGTGACGTTAGCCGGGGCGATGAAGACATGCGGATATCGAACGAGCATCAGCGGTAAATGGCACATGGGCTCGCCGCCGGAATGCACGCCCTGCAAATATGGATTTGATACGTCCTACGGTTATTTTCATGGACAGATTGATCCATACACACATCTCTATAAGACCGGCGTCCGCTCCTGGCATAGAAACGACGAATATGTGGATGAAGAAGGGCACGCGACAGATTTAATAACGAATGAAGCCGTCAGGATTATTGAATCCGATCATGACAAGCCGTTTTTCCTCTACGTTGCTTACAGCGTACCCCACTATCCGCTTGACGAGCCGGAGGAATGGACCTCGACTTATAAAAGAAAAATCGAGAATCCGTCGCGGCTTTGGTACGCGGCCAGCGTGACTCACATGGACGCCGGGATCGGACAAATCGTCGAGGCCGTGAGCCGCAAGGGAATTCGGGACAATACGCTCATCGTCTTCGTCAGCGACAACGGAGGCCAGCAAAGCTGGCATGACGAGAAACAGTATAAGGGCAGATACGCCGATAAACCACACACGGTGTTAGGGAACAACCGTCCCTTGCGGAGTTGGAAAGGCTCCGTTTACGAGGGGGGAATTCGCGTTCCCGCTCTGGCCAACTGGCCGGGTGTGCTTGAACCTCGAAACGTGTCTGCCTCAGTGCATATTGTCGATTGGATGCCCACCCTTTGTAAGTTAGCGGGGTATTCTCCTCAGAGAGACTTGATATGGGATGGCAGAGATATCTGGCCGTTGATCAGCGGCCGGACCGTTGCCGATGAGCCTCGAATGTTCTACTGGAAAACGCCCAATGCCTTCGCCATCAGATTAGGAAATTGGAAGCTCATAACCAATAAGCAACAAAGTCGCTTTGAACTCTATGATGTAATCGCAGATCCGTACGAGGAGCACGATTTAGCGAAGCGTCATCCCGAACGTGTCGGAGAGTTGAAACAATGGCTGGCGAAGGTATCTGCTGATGATCGAGAATAGAAGATTAATAATGAAAAACAAAGAACAGAAAATAATCATTTTAGCGGCGATACTGATTCTGTGTCACCTAACAGTCGGCAAAGAATTTTTAAGACCGACGGATCTTACAGTTCTGGATCGGCCGGCCGATACGATGATGAGAGATTACCTGACGGCTATTGTCGATGAACAATTTGCCCAAAGGGCTTCGATGCTGGCCGCTTTGAAATCTGCCGAAGACTGGGACCGGCACGCCAAATTTGTCCGAGATTCAATGGCTGAATGGACGGGACCTTTTCCCCAACGAACACCGCTGCGTGCCCGTATCACCGGAAAAATCCACCGAGACCGGTATATTCTTGAGAAGATCGTTTTTGAAAGTCGCCCTAATTTTCTCGTCAGCGCCAATCTCTACGTACCCACGAAGTCACCCGGACCTCATCCGGCTATCCTCAACGTCATTGGCCACTCCTCCGAAGGTAAAGCCACGGAGAAGGTCCAGCGGCGGGCCATCGCTCAAGCACGCAAAGGATTTGTCGCTTTCGTGATTGATGGCATCGGTCAGGGCGAGCGGCAAGTCGAGGAATACGCCTCTATCTCCAAACCTCCCGGCAATGCCCACCAGATCATCGGGACGCAGGCTTTTATTGCCGGTACGCATCTTTTTAACTTTATGGCATGGGACGCCATTAGGGCGGTGGATTATCTGTCGTCCCGACCGGAAGTTGATCCCAAACGAATCGGCTGCACGGGGTGTTCGGGCGGCGGTATGATGACAACGTACATTCTTCCTTTCGAACCTCGAATTACAGTAGCCGTACCGGCGTGCAATCCCAATACGTGGTCGCACCGGGTGCACGCGAATCTGGCGACCGACCACGAGCAGGTTTTTTTCGGTGCGTTTGTCGCCGGGATAGATCCCCGTGGCGATCCCCTGTTCGCCCACGTTCCCAAGCCGTTGCTGATTGACGCGACGACGGATGACAATTTGAATCCGCCCGCCGGCGTGTGGGACCTGAGCACCTGGTTGTATAAAGCTTACGCGGCTCACGGGGCGCCCCAGGCATTTCAAACCACGATGGTCGAAGGGCCGCATGGGTATATCAAGGAGCAGCGCGAGTTTGCCTATGCCTGGATGCTTAAGTGGTTGGGAGGTAAGTCTGAAGGTTTCTGGGAAGAGGAATTCCCCGTAGAAAAGAAGGAAGACACATGGTGCACCGCCCGGGGAAATGTTTATAACGAGCCCGGCAGTCGAAAGCCGCGAGAGCTTGTGCTCGACTATCTGAGGACGCATCGATCCCGACCTGTGACTGTGAGAACACAAAAGGATTTGACAAAACATCGAAACAGGATTCAGAGCCTTGTCAAAGATATCCTCTTTTTGAAAGCTATGACTGAAACGCCAAGAGCGGACGCGAGGATCCCCAGGCTGGTGGAAGGCTTGAAGCTGACTCCCGTGATTATAAAATCCGAAGAGGGGATCGAGTTGCCAAGCGTCTGGATCGAATCACCAAATGGTCCCGCAAGTGGGCCAGTGATTATTTATCTTAATGATGCCGGTAAGATGAAGCTGTCCGAGGAGATTGTTATACTGCGTACATTGCTTAACAAGGGATTTCGAATATTCGCCGTCGATCTGCGGGGTATGGGTGAGACGGCGCCCGATCAGAAAGAGAAATTCTGGGACTTTTTGGCGGGTCGGCCTCTCTTCGGTCAAAGAGTCGGAGATGTACAAGCTGTTTTAAAGTACCTATCACAGAAAGAGGGCAAGAACGCGAAAATTCTTGTCTGGGCAAAAGGCATGAGCGGCGTTTATTCAGCTTTCGCTGCGACCCTGGACCAAGGGGTAACGGGCATGGTTCTGGAGCGACCGTTGTTGAGCTTCGAGGAAATCGTCACGAGCAAAGTACCGACTTATAAGCACGAAGTCATCGTACCGGGTATCATGAAGACGTTCGATCTTCCTGATATATATCAGGCACTATGTCCTATCGACGTCGTCCTGATTAATCCACTGGCGGGTAATAAGTTGCTCGTCTCGAAACGTAAAGCAGACGATGCCTATCGACAGACAACGGGTACATATACCGCTTTGGAGAAATCCGGCCATTGGTCTGTGCATGCCAAAGTGACCACTGATGCCAGAGCAGACTTACTCGTATCCACTTTTGAAAAGATGACAAGGAACTGAGCATGGTTTTACGCTCAGGTCTTCTTATGTGTCAGTTGCTTCAGGGTAAGAATTCAACGGTCAGAATCTTTTTGCCTTCTATTTCGAAGTTCACCCAGCTATCATCATCCATCATCAGATCCCGTTCGAAGATTTCTTCCAGGGTTACGACGCGTACGCTATTCCATGGGTTGCGGTTATCCTGGAGCAGGGCGAAATGATTCTGTGCTCGTTCCACGGGAGATTGTGTCTTCGGTTGACCAGTGTGACCGGCGTTGAGTCTGATGCCCGCGGAGATAGTTCGACAAGATGGATTGAACAATCTGACGATCCAGCCTTTGTCGCTTTCACTGCGTTTGATCGCACTGAGGTGAAGCGTATCGGGCCTTAATTCCAGGAATGATTTGGATAGAGGTTGCGTACCTTCTTTTGTCGGACCGATCTGCCCGGCCACAAAAGCGAGGTTGAAGCGTTCGGCGGCTTGCCAAATACGGGCCTCTTCCCAATCGCCGCGATGAGGCATAATGGCATAGCGGAAAGATTGTTTGCCCGGACATTGAGAGCCTTTGTCCGTCCTGCTGTAATCGGTCATTTCGGTGGTAACACAAATGCGCAAGGGGAAGCATCTGAGCAATGTCAGACTCACGGTATTAGCAGGATCATTATCTGTTTGGTAGGCTTTCAAACCTTCGTTCAACAAAGCCAGACCGATTTGCCCATCGCTCATATCGATGAAAGAGTTCATGGGATGCTCCGTTTGAGGAGGTTCCTCATACAGAGAGTAGTCGGGGGCCGCCACAGGTCGTTGAATAACGTCGAATTGCCCCTGGACCATGACGCTGTCGGTTTTTATCCCTGTTGGGAATGAGACCTGCAGGTAATGATCCTCGACACAGTTATCCACTTCAGTTGTGACGTCAACCCAGGGTTGGTCTCGACGGAGCGTCACCGTATTGACGATTTTGTACGTCTTGAGATCTTCGCTTCTGGCTTTTTCGTCTTTGGTTCGACCCGCTGGCAATGCCCAGTTGATCGTTATGCGGAAGGACGCCTCCAATTCGCCATCCCGTACGAGGGCAACCTGAGCTTTTTCATTCAGAGTCGTGAACACTGATTCATTGGGCGCGGCGTAGTGTTCCCAGGGATTGCCTATTTCGCTGGAATCACGAAAATAACCCAAACCTTCGAAAAGACGATCTGTTTTCTTGTCTCGTACAGTCAGCGTGCCATTGGAATTCACTGTTACGGCAAGGTGCTCGTTTTCCATCGTCAGTGGACTCGTGAGCATCGTTTTGGGTTGAGCCAGCTTCGGTGTTTCCACCGGCTTAACGAAAAACGTGCGATAGCCCATCCCCGGTATGTCTTTAAATTCCGCACGAATATGATAGCGCGTCATCGGGAAAATATTCGCGCAATCATTTTTATCTTGTACGATCTGGTAATGAGGGTCCACCTTGTCACAAAACTGTAAGGTGCTCCTTTCTCCTTTCTCGTCCAGGATCTCAAAACTTTCACAATCCCACTCCAGCGGAATGTCAATAGCCGCCGAGATAACTTCGGTGCGCGTGAAGGGCGCCGGATTGAAAACCACCAGGGCCATGTCTTCGTGGCTATAGTTGGAAAGGTTGATCGAACCGGTGATATCGAGCATCGCTCTTTCCATAACGCAAGAGCTGATTTCACGTGTCTGCCGCGATCGGAAGAGCATATCTTCACTAATAATGTCCCGGCTGCAACCGCCGATGGAATCGTGTCCATGATTTTGTAGAAGCCAGTTATATGCCCGATCGATAAAGCCTTGAGGATAAGGGACGCCGAGCAGGGCGGCAAAAACAGCTAACGGTTCGGCGTAACAGGTCAGAGCACGCTCCGTGCGAAAGTTATCCTGTTTAATATCCGTTCGAGCGGAAATAATTCTCCCGAAGAAAACTCCGGAGCTACCTTTCGTGAACGTATGCCGCATTTCACCTTTGACGACAGGCAAGTCGGGGGGAATGTTCTCACAAACGCCCTTCTGGAAACCGGCGAGGGTGCTATGGAAGACGTCGGCGGTCTCGCCCAGGGCCTCGTCACAATCGGCGATCATTTGGACCTCGCGG
This sequence comes from Sedimentisphaerales bacterium, assembly GCA_016934255.1. Taxonomy (GTDB): domain Bacteria; phylum Planctomycetota; class Phycisphaerae; order Sedimentisphaerales; family Anaerobacaceae; genus JAFGTG01. The sequence continues at coordinate 2,109 of JAFGTG010000334.1, read as the reverse complement.
ATATCGGGACAGGAAGAATCGTGGCCGCAGGACCAGAAGCGATGGGCCGTGGTCCAGTCGTCATTTTGCTCGTCGATGGCTTGTTGAGCCTGCTCGGCAATACGTTCCTTGAAATAATCGATTCGCGGATGGGCGTATTGAGCATCGAGCTCACAATTTGCCTGGTCAATGAATTTGAAAGGCCCGTGGCCGCGTTTCCAGGACATCTTACGATTATCTACCTCTTTTTCGTTGTAATAAACCGGGCGCTGGATCACATACCACACGTTGTAACGCGGGCGATAACCAAGGCGGGAAACAACGAGTTGCGAGCCGTCCGGCCCTTCCCAGATGATTTCCGAACGGGGAGCCACTATCGTATTGATGCCCCGGTAGAACGCCGCGAAATGGATCCCGAAGCCCTTGTAGATCTGCGGCATCTGTGAAATCTGTCCCCAGGAAAAGGGTGAGTAGCCGGACTTGCCGACCTTGCCAAATCGGAGGGCGATCCGATGGCCCAGAAGGAGGTTTCGTATGAGCGATTCGCCGCCGACGCAGAATTCGTCCGGCAGGCAAAACCACGGGCCAATAACGAGCCTGCCTTCGCTTACATACTTTTTGACCAATGCCTCACGCTCGGGACGTATTTCCAGGTAATCTTGAATCGGAATCGTTTGGGAGTCGAGATGGAAGGATTTAAAGTTGGGTTCTTTCTCGAAGATATCGAAGAGCATATCAAGCATATTAACCAGCATGTAGCGTGTTCTTTGCATTGAATAACGCCATTCTCTATCCCAATGGGTGTTCGAAACAAAATGACATTGGATCCGCTTCTGTTTTGCGCTTTCGACGGAATTCTTCGTTTGCTCTTTATCTTTCGCCACGATTGACGGTCTCCTGTTTGGTACTTTCCGGTACAGACTCTTTTTGATAGCCTTACACGTGCCAAAGAGATAACACAAACGAGAATATCTCGCAAGATCAGTTTTTTATAGAAAGTATTTGCCACGAACAAGCGAATGACTAACATTTACTGCTCACGAAGAGTCGTGTTCTTAAAAAGATGTGAATGAGTCGATTGGAAAACCAAATGGAAAAGAAGAAAAGCTCGAATCAAACAACGTCCCGTTACAAACTCCACGTTATCTCCAATACGCACTGGGATCGTGAGTGGGTGTATCCTTTTCAGGAAACTCGCCTACTTCTGCTGGATTTTATGGACGATCTTTTAGACCTATTGGACAAAAACCCGGAGTTCCACTCGTTCTTGCTGGATTCCCAGACCATCGCGGTTGAGGATTATTTGGACCTTCGTCCGGAAAGGGAAGAACAGGTCAAAAAACATGTCACGTCGGGCCGGCTCGTCGTCGGTCCCTGGTATTCGCTGCCGGAGGAGTATATCGTCAACGGTGAATCGCTGGTGCGCAATCTGGTCGTGGGGCACCGACTTGCGAATAAATGGGGTAAAGTGAGCAAAATTGGCTATACACCTTTCTCATACGGGCAGACATCACAAATGCCGCAGATTTATCGCGGATTCGATATCGACACCATCATTTTCTATCGCGGTATCAATACGCCCAAGTCCGAATTCGTGATGGAAGGGCCGGATGGTTCGCGAGTGACCGGCTGCCGCTTCGGAGCTTTGTCTCGTTTTAGCTACTATTTCTATGTCTATCGCATGGTCCGTTACGGAATGAGCCGGGACGAATGGTGGTATGACTGGGATCGAGGTGCGTTGCCGTTTCGCCTGTGCAATAACTATCATCCTGATGCCCATTACTATATTTTGGATCCGCACGATAAACAATGGAATGAGGACATATTGCCAAAACAATTAGAAAAGCTCGTTGCCGACGAGAGCCAACACTTTAGTACGAGTCACATCGTTTGTATGCAAGGTTTTGATACCTCCTCTCCGGATACTGAAGAACGGCGTCTGATTGATGCTTCTCGTCTCATCCTTGAGGAGATGGGACACGAGATCGTTCAGGACTCGCTGGAGAACTTTATGCGCGAGATGAAGGAGGAGCTTGGTGAGCCTTACGTTATCCGGGGCGAAAGCAGAGACCCCGGTGCAACGGGCAAGTGGACGCATCTGTTCGGCGACGTGATTTCCAGCCGGTCGCG
>JAFGTG010000333.1 GCA_016934255.1 Sedimentisphaerales bacterium | reverse complement strand
TCCCGACGGTCCACATGAATGAGAGAGAAATTGAACAACTCTTCTTTATTCTCATCGAAAACGCGATACAGGCCGCCGATGGACGAAGGAATCGGACATTGAGTATCAGCGGCAGACAAAAGGATCGACGTATCGAGCTTCATTTTTGTGATACCTGCGGCGGTATTGCCCCTGAGTTTCTCGACAGAATATGTGAGCCGTTTTTTACGACAAAACCTTCAAACCAGGGAACAGGTTTGGGACTTTACATTGTGAATAATATTGTATCTCGCGTGAATGGCGACTTCCGTGTATTAAGTGAATATGGAAAAGGTTCTACTTTTTTAGTCACTTTACCAATCCATACGGGCGGTGTTTGATGATTTTGGATGACGACGCAACCAAGCGCTATTCGACCTCTTTTTGTCGTTCTCTTATCGAGACAAGTGAGAGAGGCGCGAGTAAAGAAAATCACGTAGTGACTACCGTAGTATCAGAACACAATAAACAATAGGATAACCAATGAAGGCGATCCGTGTGGAACCGTGCGGTCTTCAACAACAAATTTGCTTTGAACAGGTATTGAACGTTATGCTTCAACGTCTTTAAAAGGGACTGAGAGAATGTAAGGAGGCGAACCATGGTAGGTAACGCGGAGAGGCATGTCTTCATCCTTGATGATGAGCAGGACGTATGCAAAATCGTCAAACGAATCCTCGAAGGAGTGGGCATCAAAGTGAGTTGTTTCAGTGACCCGGCTGTATGCCTGGCGAAATTAAGATCGCTCAATTGTCATTTACTGATCACAGATTTGAAGATGCCTGGAATGGATGGCATCGAATTACTGAAACAAGTCAAACGCCTGGCGCCCTGGATACCTGTTCTGATCATGAGCGCCTATGGCGACATTCCAACGGTTGTGAAGGCCATGAAGGCGGGAGCGGTTGATTTTATTGAAAAACCTCTTGAAAAGAAGAGTTTCATCCAAAAGGTAACATCCATGCTGCCCGGCGGAGCGTTCATCGAACCGGATTGGGGCAAGCCTTTAACCCAGGCGGAAACACACGTTTTAGGACTCGTCCTGGATGGCTTGAGCAGCAAGGAAATAGCCAGACAGCTTCATCGGTCCACCCGAACCATTGAGGGACATCGTAGTAACCTGATGCGCAAGCTCGACGCCGATAACCTGCTTGACCTCGCCAAGCGAGTGACATCGATGGAATTCATCGAGATGAGGCCATAACGATCAACGCATGAATGACAGAATACTTTTACAAACGTAAAAAACCGCTATTCATTATATCATTAATTCGAAACAAAATACTAAGGCACTCTAACAAAACTAAGGTCCTATGGGTTTGTCATTTTGAGCGTAGCGAAGAATCTCAATCTTAGCGCCTGAATAGAGACCCTTTGCTGCGCTCAGAGCCTGCCCTGAGCTTGTCGAAGGGGTGACAAGAGTGAGGTTTTGTTAGAGTGCCTAAGAGAAAAATCGACGATGGTTTATGCGTCCAAACGTTAGCGTCATGTAGCTTGCCCCTTCAGCACTCCCCGGAATATCCCGGCGGCCTTCCTCCTCCTCACCAACCTCCCCTAAAAACGACACATTTTACACCTCGCCCTCCCCCAGACATCTCTGTGACTGATCCCCTCCCCATACTCATGGGAACAGCGTTCATCGATCTTCCGGTTGCGCCACCGCTCGGTCCGGACGTTTATCCTGAAGATCAAATTTCGTTCTCATAGAGCAAGCTTAAAAGCGACACGCCAATTCTGAGATTGTTCGTTTGACATTTCTATGCAAATGGCCTATAAGGTAGCTTGTTCAGGATCGGACAAGAGGTTGATCTAAGGAGTAACTATTTTGGGCGGCGTTAAAATACCGGGTTTGGTGGATCTTCAAGTCAATGGCTATAAGGGAGTTGATTTTTCGGATGTGAACTTGACGCCGGGCGATTTCGAGCGGGCCTGCCGAGGCGTGTTTGACGCCGGAACGACGGCTTTTTTAGCCACGGTTGTTACGAGTCCCAAAGAAGTCTATGAGCATAATCTGCCCATTATCACCACGGCGATGCAACGAGACGAATTTCGCGGCCGGTTATTGGGCTTACACATCGAAGGACCTTTTATTTCGCCCCTAGACGGGGCGCGGGGAGCCCATGAATCGCAGTGGATTACTCGACCTGATGTGGGATTTCTCAAACAACTTATCGACTGGGCCGACGACAAGATAAAGATACTGACGATTGCCGCCGAACTGGAGGGAGCCGAGCATTTAGCCCGATACGCGAGAGAACGAGGCCTTAGAGTTTCCCTCGGGCACCAGATGGCAAATGAGAAGGATTTAAGTAAACTTACACAGGCCGGGGCGGTTTCGCTGACCCATCTGGGCAACGGCGTACCGCGTATGCTGGACCGACATGAAAACCCGATCTGGGCGGGATTGGCGAATGACGATCTTACCGCGATCATCATCCCAGACGGCCATCACTTGCCGGCTTCTCTGCTCAAAACCATTATTAGAACCAAGGGGGCCGAACGTTGTGTCATCGTCAGTGACGCGACCTTTCCCGCGGGACTTAAGCCTGGAAGATACCACGTGCTGGGACACGACGTCGTGCTGGATGAGACGGGCTTGCTTTATGATCCGCAAACGGGGTATTTGGCCGGCTCATCGGCAATGATGCTGGATTGCATGAACCATTTGGCCTCACTGGATTTAGTTAGCACGAATGAGCTCGTGGCCATGGGCTTCGACAATCCCCTAAAATTAATCGGCTTAAACCCGGATGACATTGGAAAAGGCCGGGACGTGTACTACAACGAGAAAAACAAGACATTTCATTTGGACGAACAGGAATGAGAAGGCGAAGGTAGAACAAGTGGGCAGGTAGTCTTTTTGTTTTACAAATGCGTTCTGTCCTGTTAAAATCCGATAGTTATGCAAGATTCTCATAATACGACGGCTTGTGTTTGGGGGGCATACTAAATGGCTGGTAAAATAGTCATCGACGCGGAGCGGTGTAAAGGGTGCGGATTGTGTGTAATCGCATGCCCAAGAGAGATCATCGTTCTCTCAAAGAAATCCAACAAAAACGGTTATTTCCCCGCCCAAACAGACAACCACGGCTGCACAGCGTGCGCCATGTGCGCCCTGATGTGCCCGGAGGCGATTATCGAGGTCTATCGCGACGAAGCCGAAGACACTGAGGTCGATCAGGAGCCAACGGGGAAAAAAGAGCCGGCATTCATCGAGGAGAAAGCGTGAGTTCTTTCAAACCTGTTTTGATTGAAAATGAAAATGGATGAAAAAGTAAAATCCTTGGTAAACCGAGTAAAAACACATCTAACCGAGATGTATGGAGAAGGGATCACAAAGGTCATACTCTATGGTTCACATGTCAGAGGTGAAGCGACGAAAGATTCGGATATTGATGTGCTCGTATTGGTTGACCAGTCCTTAAATCCTTTTGAGGTTCGAGAAAGCTTAAGTGCTCTTTTATTCGACATACTCCTTGAGGAAGGTGAGTTGGTCTCGGTTATAGCTATACCCGAACCTTTATTTGAAAGTTACAATTCTCCATTTATGTTAAACGTGAGAAAAGAAGGACTGGTCGCGTGAAAGAGATTCGTTTTATCATTTCCGAATCACAGGCGAAGGATTCGTTGGAAACGGCTCAAAACTTTGTCGAGGCGTTGAAGAATTATCTTGGAGAGTGGATATAAATCAGATCATGGATAAAAGGACTTTAATGTGTGGCAATGAGGCCCTTGCGGAAGCGGCCATCCTTGCCGGGTGCGACGCCTATTTTGGCTATCCGATTACCCCGCAAAATGAAGTCCCCGCTTATATGTCCCGGCGCATGCCCGAGGAAGGCCGGGTGTTCGTGCAGAGTGAAAGTGAACTGGCCGCGATCAATATGGTCTTCGGGGCTTCGGCCACCGGCAAACGCGCCATGACCAGTTCCTCCAGTCCCGGTATCAGTCTCATGCAAGAGGGGATTAGTTATCTGGCGGGTGCGGAATTGCCGGCGGTCGTGGTGAACGTGATGCGAGGCGGGCCGGGTCTGGGTAATATCGCCGGCTCGCAAAGCGACTATTTCCAGGCCACCCGCGGCGGCGGGCACGGCGACTATCGAACCATCGTGCTCGGACCGTCGAGCGTACAGGAATTAGCGGATTGTATGCCGCTAGCCTTCGATTTGGCCGACCAGTATCGAATGCCGGTGATGGTCCTGATCGACGGTATCCTGGGTCAGATGAGGGAGCCGGTTGTGCTGGAGAAGAAGCTGCGTCGAAAACTCCCGGCCAAAGATTGGGCTCTGACCGGGGCCGCAAATAGAGAACAAAACATAGTCCGCTCGTTATGGCTCGGCGAGGGAGTACTGGAGGCGCTTAATAAAAAGCTTCTGGAGCGTTATAAGCAGATCGAAAAAAACGAGGTGCTCTGCGAGCACTACGAGGTGAACGATGCCGATATCGTTGTGATTGCTTATGGCATCGTAGCGAGAATTGTCAGTAGCGCCGTGGATAGAGCACGAAAGGAAGGCATTCGAGCCGGCTGGATTCGTCCGATCACGCTGTGGCCGTTTCCAACCGAGCACATCAGCAAGGCCGCGGACGAATTTCGTATCTTTCTGACTGTAGAAATGAGCAACGGCCAAATGGTCGAGGACGTCAAACTCGCCGTAGCCGGTAAAGTACCGGTGATGTTTTACGGTCGGCCCGGCGGCGGCACGCCCACGGTCGATGAAATCCTCGATCAAATCAGGCAGTTGTCCTCAAAATCAGAGATAAAAGCATGAAAACCGTATTTAAACGAACACCGACGCTCAAGGATTGTCCGACGCATTATTGTCCCGGCTGCGGGCATGGTGTGGCGCATCGGCTCATCGCCGAAGTCATCGACGAACTGGACATTCGCGGCCGGACCATCGGTATCGCCCCCGTGGGCTGCGCTGTGCTGGCGTATGATTACCTGGACGTCGATATGGTCGAGGTCGCGCATGGACGCCCCCCCGCCGTCGCGACGGGCATGAAAAGGACGAATCCGGACAAGATTATTTTCTCCTACCAGGGCGACGGCGACCTGGCGAGTATCGGAGCGGCGGAAATCCTCCACGCCGGGCATCGCGGCGAACAAATCACGGTGATCTTTATCAATAACGCCGTCTATGGCATGACCGGAGGGCAAATGGCGCCGACGACGATGCTCAACCAGGTCACGGCGACGACGCCGGAAGGACGAACGGCGATTGAGCAGGGTTATCCCCTTCAGGTTTCGGAACTGTTGGCGACCTTGCCGGGGACGATCTATATCGAACGATGCACCCTGAGCAACCCGGCCCGGGTTCGCCAAACCAAGAAAGCGATTAAGCACGCCTTCGAGCTACAAGTGGACGGCGCCAAAGGAATGTCCTTCGTTGAGGTGCTTTCGCCTTGCCCGACGTACTGGCGGATGAGCCCGGCTAAGGCGCTGAAATGGATCGAAAGCGACATGGTAAAAGTCTTTCCGTTAGGAAAGCTTAAAGGATAAAACGATGGCAGGGGATTTATACGAAGAGGTTATCATCGCCGGATTTGGCGGACAGGGGATTTTGTTAGCAGGTAAGCTGCTCGCCCAGACGGCGATGAAAGCGGGTAAGGAAGTCACCTACATGTCCTCGTACGGCGCCGAAGTTCGCGGCGGCACGGCCAATAGTATGATCGTGATTTCAGACAATCGTATCGCCTGTCCTCTTGTCAGCAAACCGAATTCGCTGATTGTCTTAAATAAAGCCTCACTGAATAAATTCGGTCCGTGGCTGAAAAAGAACGGACTGTTGATTATGAACAGTTCCTTGATCGACGTCGAGCCCCAATTGGATGATTCGATTGAGATCGTCGCCGTCCCTGCCGATGAATTGGCGGTCGAGCTGGGTAGTCAAAAGAGCACCAACATGGTGGCGTTGGGCGCTTATTTACAAGTGCGGTATAGTGTCGCGGGCATCTTGCCCGCGAATCGAGGGCGAGACGCCCTCGACACGGGGTACTTAGATCCGGATGCAGCGGCACAAGCTCTGCCGGACGTGCTCGCCGAGCGACACCATAAAACGCTTCCTTTGAATATTGCCGCTTTACGTAAAGGGGGTGAATTCGCCCGGAATTACTGCCGGGTATAAGGAGAAATTATGAAGAATGCGGATTGCGAGGTCCTCAATTTCAACACTCTAAAAACTCAACAAAATTCAACACACCAACGATCCATTGTCTTACCTTTTCTTCTACTCATCATTTTCTTGGGAATCTCTCCTTCATCAGGAGCAGATGTTTCTTCTGACGGTCGAAGCGTCCTGAATTTCAATGGCGATTGGAAGTTTATTCAGGGCGACCCGGAAAATAGCCAAGCGCCGGACGTTGATGACTCGGCATGGCAAGCTGTTCATCTGCCGCACGACTGGGCGATAGCCGGACCGTTCAATCCGAGTGAAAACGGCTATGCGGGCAAGTTGCCCTGGCGGGGAGTGGGCTGGTATCGTAAGTCTTTCGAACTCGAAGAATCAGACTTAGCCCGTCGTGTGTACTTCGATTTCGACGGCGTGATGGCTTTTCCGAAGGTTTATATCAATGGTGAATTAGCCGGCGAATGGGACTACGGCTACATGTCGTTCCGCGCGGATGCGACGCCCTATGTAAAAGCGGGGACCAATGTCATTGCCGTCCGAGCCGATACGCGCCAGCACGGCACGCGATGGTATCCCGGCGCCGGTATCTACCGAAAAGTCACGATGACCGTCTGCGATCCTGTTCACGTGGCACACTGGAGCACGTATATCACCACGCCGCAAGTGAGCGACAGTTCCGCAACCATTCGGGTGCGTTCCCGAGTTGAAAATTACTCTGATTCAGAATCGGGCATTCTTTTTGAAGTTGTATTTCTTGATCCCGACGGCCAGGCAATATCTCAAATTGGCAAGAATTATTTACTTTCCGCCGGGGGATATTGTGAAATAGATAAGTCCTTTAAGGTGGCGAATCCTCAGCGATGGGATATCACAAGTCCCAAACTGTACACGGCCAAGGCCATCGTTTCGAGAGGTGATAAGGTTATTGATTCAGAAATGACGACCTTCGGTATCCGATCATTTCGGTTTACTGCAAATGACGGATTTTATCTAAACGGTCGGCGCGTTCAGCTTTACGGCGTGAATCTGCATCACGACCACGGCCCTCTCGGAGCGGCCTTTTATACACGGGCAATGGAGCGGCAATTGGAGATCATGCGCGAGATGGGCGTCAACGCTATCCGGACCAGCCATAATCCCCCGGCGCCGGAACTGCTGGATTTGTGCGACCAGATGGGATTCGTCGTCTGGGACGAAGCCTTCGATAAATGGGACGACAAGGCGGACCGTGTCAGGGGCGAGCCGCCGCTGGAGCAATACGGTGAAAAGCAAATTCGCAACCTGGTGATGCGCGATCGCAATCATCCTTCCATTGTGGCGTGGTCCATCGGTAACGAGATCGGCAACCGGCCTTACGACCGGGAAGGTAAATCGCCCGAACGCGTCAAGTTTATGGGAGATTTCGTCCGTAAATACGATTCGACGCGTCCCGTGGGTCTTTCCTGTCATATCCCCGGTACGGCGGACGAACCGATCCTCGATTCATTGGACCTTACCGGCTGGAACTACGCCCGAAGATACGCGAAGTATAGAGAAAATTATCCCGACAAACCCATTATTTATAGCGAATCGGCCTCGGCCCTGAGCACGCGGGGATTCTATGAGTTTCCGTTTCCCAACCAAAAGACTCAATTTTCCGAACAACACCAGGTATGCTCCTACGACCTTAATTCCGCCGCATGGTCGGATATTCCGGATGTCGAGTTTCAACTGATGAAAGACGACGACTTCGTCGCCGGTGAGTTCGTCTGGACGGGCTTCGATTATTTAGGCGAGCCAACGCCATTTGCACAAGAGGCGCGAAGCTCGTACTTCGGCATCGTCGATCTGTGCGGTATTCCCAAAGACCGGTACTACCTGTACCGAAGTTATTGGCGGCCGGAAACGACCACCATTCATATCCTGCCCCACTGGAATTGGCCGGACCGGGTCGGTAAAAACGTCCCCGTATTCGTTTATACCAATGGTGATTCGGCGGAATTGTTCCTCAACGGCAAGTCGCTCGGGCGACGAACCAAAGGCCAATGTCCGGAAAAGCCCGCGAACTTCGCACACGCCAAATCCACCACTGCCAGCTCAACCGAATCGGAAAAAGGGAATATCGCCGCAGCCGCCAATGACGGCGATGAATCCACACGCTGGTGCGCCTCAACCGCCGGCACTGGGCAATGGTGGCAAGTCGATCTTGGTGAGGTCCAGCCCGTTCGCTATCTGATTGTCGAACTGGAGAGAGAAGCCAAGTTCTACGGCTATGAGATCAAAGCATCGACCGATTCAACGACCTGGCAAACGATTGTGACCAAAGCAACCAGCAGGACGCCTCGATGGGGTGGCCCGAGGCAGGCATTTCACGAAGTGGATGTGAAGGCGAGATTCCTCCGAGTCGAATTCACGGAATTACAAGGGAACGTCTGGGCGAGCATTCGGGAATTCGGCGCCTACCCGGAGAAGGTCGAATCGACGTACTACGACGCCACCTATAAATATCGACTGCGATGGAATGATGTGATCTACGAGCCGGGTGAGCTCAATGCGATTGCGTACAAAAACGGCAGGAAAATCGGGCAGGCAGTGATGCGGACATCCAGCAAGCCGGTGGCTCTCCGCCTAACGCCCGACCGAAAAATGCTCTCAGCTAACGGCGAGGATCTTGGTTATATCCTTGTCGAAGCCCTGGACGACCAGGGTACGTTGTGTCCCTTGGCGGCCCCCCTCGTGCAATTCGACGTCACGGGACCGGCTGAGATTGCCGCCGTAGGCAACGGTAATCCCCTTTCGCTGGAGCCTTTTCAGGCGGACTATAGAAAGTTGTTTTACGGCAAGGCCATGCTGATCGTGCGAACAAAAGCCGGGCAAGAAGGCCGAGTACACGTAAGCGCCGAGAGCGACGGCCTTCGGTCCGCAAGCATTGAAGTCGAATCCATCAGATAAGACAACGTGTGTTGCGTCCTAAAAACATCCGATGAAATGAGTTGATTAGGCGAAGCTCCTGGGTTATAATATCCCCCTGCTGTATAATGGACGTATAGACAATAATGGAAAGTTGAAGATGGCGAAGCAATCAAGCACGAGAAGAACGAAGTCGATATGCAGTTTTTGCGGCCGGTCGGGCAATCAAGCAGACACGCTGATCGAGGGGCCAAACAATGTGTTCATCTGCCCCGAGTGCGTGGAATTGTGTCATAATATCATCCGGCAGGATCGCAAGAGAACGAACAAGGGCGTCCTGAGTCACGATCGCATGCCCCGGCCGAGGGAAATTAAAGAGTATCTCGACCTGTACGTCATCGGCCAGGAGCACGCCAAGCGATATCTCTCCGTGGCGGTGCATAACCATTACAAGCGGCTGCTGCATAGCGACAGCGACAATAGCGACGTAGAGCTGGACAAGTCCAACGTTCTTCTGATCGGGCCGACCGGCTCGGGCAAGACGTTGCTGGCCCGCACGCTGGCCCGCAAGTTAGATGTGCCGTTTGCCATATGCGACGCGACCACCGTGACGGAAGCGGGATACGTCGGTGAAGACGTTGAAAATTTCCTGCTGCGATTGCTTCAGATTGCCGATTTCGATATCGAAGCGGCTCAGCGCGGCATCGTCTATATTGATGAAATCGACAAGGTCGGCAAGACCACTCAGAATGTGTCCATTACGCGCGACGTGTCCGGCGAAGGCGTTCAGCAGGCACTGCTGAAAATGCTTGAAGGGACGATGGCGAATATCCCGCCTCAGGGGGGACGAAAGCACCCGGAACAATCGTATATCCAAATTGACACCTCACAGATCCTTTTTATCTGCGGCGGCACGTTTGTCGGGCTCGAAAATATTATCAAGAAACGGCTCGGTAAAAAAATGATCGGCTTCGATTCGGAGCTCGCCGGTAAAACGGATGAAAGAACTGAATTTAGCGATATTCTCGAACAGACCATACCGGAAGATATTATCGAATACGGGATGATTCCCGAAATGGTGGGAAGGCTTCCCGTCATCACGACCCTTTCCGTTCTGAATGAAGAGGCGCTGATGGACATATTGACCAAACCGAAAAACGCGCTATGCAAGCAATATCAACGGTTTTTCGAGATGGAAAACGCGGAACTCGAATTTACAGACGGCGCCTTGCATGCCCTGGCACAAAAGGCCCTCAAACGCGATACCGGCGCCCGTGCGTTGCGATCCATTACGGAGGAATTAATGATCGACCTGATGTATCAGTTGCCGGAGCAATCGAAATCCGCGAAATATGTAATTACCCGCGATATCGTCGAGGGCAAGGCGGAGCTGTTTTCGGCCCAACAGAACGCGAAAAGAGAATCGGCATAAGACGATATACAAGAGCTGGATCGCAGTTTTTCTGTCATTCAAGATTGACTGCGTTCAACGATATCTATCGATATTTTTCGGGAGAGGATTACGTTCATCTCACGAAGACATGACGCATGGAACAAATGACCTTTCACAAAGATGCGTTATCAGTACTGGCACCGGCCAAAATTAACCTGTCCTTATTAATCGCCGGCAAACGCCCCGATGGTTTTCACGAATTGGAAACCGTTATGGCCAAGGTGGATTGGTACGATGAACTCCTCATTGAGCCGGGAGACATCGCCGGAATAGAATTAATCTGCAAAGGGCCGCGCTGGGCTCCGGACGGAGCGGATAATCTTGTTTATCAGGCGGCTCATTTAATTCTTGAAAAATGCCATATCAATGTGAATATCAGGATTATTCTGACTAAAAACATCCCGGCCGGAACGGGCTTGGGCTCCGCCAGCAGCGACGCCGCGGCTACGCTGATGGGATTGAATCATTTTCTACAATTGGATCTCGATCAACGAGAACTCTTTGCAATGGCGGCGACTTTGGGAAGCGACGTTAGCTTTTTCCTGAACGGTCCATTGGCATTTTGTACGGGAAAAGGGGAAAAAGTAGAAAAAATAAATGAAATTTATGACTTCCTTGCCCTGTTAATCCTCCCTGGCATAAACGTTTCCACTGCAAGAGTTTATAAGAATTACACACACAATCCAACTCTTTACCTAAAGCTTCACACTCAATTAAACTTTTATATTAGAGAAAAGAAAATTGATTTAGTCGTCAAAACGTGTACAAATATGCTTCAGGAAAGTTGCTTTAATTTAGAAAAAAGCCTTGCCGAGTTGAGGGAAACGGTCGAATCGTTAGGCTTTGGGCCATGCACTTTGAGTGGTAGTGGCTCGTCTTTGTTTTGCATCTTCGAACGCGGAGATCAGCAAAAAGCCATTCGATTAAAAAAAAGAATCGCAAAACAGACCGGTTGCGAGAGTATTATTGTCAGGAACAATAAGTGGTAGCGTGTTACAGCGAGGCAAGAACGAAATGGAAATAAATGAGGTTAAGGTCAAGTTAGTTCAAAACAAGGATAACAGGTTAAAGGCTTTTTGTTCGATTACGATCGATAAGGAATTTGTCGTTCGCGATATTAAAGTGATCGAAGGCGGAGGGGGATATTTTGTTGCGATGCCCTCGAGGAAAATGAGCGATCATTGCGAAAAATGTGGAGGTAAAAACCATTTGAGAGCAAAATTCTGCAATAATTGCGGTTCGAATCTCCAGGAAAACCGTGCCAGAAAGGACATAAAGGGCAAAATCAAACTGCATGCCGATATCGCCCATCCGATCAATGCAAGTTGCAGAATAAGAATACAAAATAAAGTGATTAAAGCCTTCAAGAAAGAATTGGAAAAATCAAAATCGCCCGGCTATAAACCTGTCGAGATCGATGAGTCGGAAGATGAAATTCCTGAAATCATCTCTTAACGTATGAGGAAAAACGATTCCATAAAATCATATCATTTTCTTGTCATATCTTCATGGAATAAGCTGGAGAGGCTCATATTTCCAACGTCGAATCACAAACAATCCAAAGCTCATCAAGCCTGGCGCACTTTTATACAAATGCACGCTTGTTAAGACGTTAGATTCTCAAGTACCCTGTCGATAGCCAGGTCCAGACGCCCGTTGAGGTCGTAACGGCCTTCCGTAAGCTGTTGACGGACATCTAAAATCTTCTCTTGGCGAACTTCCGGCAACGAAGCGATCTTTTGAAGCAACTGGCCGATAGGGGTTGTGTGAATGTTTTCAAGTATTTGCTCCATCATAATATCCTCATCCGGAGCAAGACGGCCTTTTTCAGGATTGAAATGGACATTTCCACTGATATAACGCCTCTTGGAATTATAATTTGGCATTCAAACTACCTTTAAACCACACGATTTGAGTAGGAAATACTCCTTATCTCCATATCAAATCAGATAGCCACTATATCTTGTATGTCCCCTAAATCCTTTTCGAGGCTCTCAACGACTTACTAATACTGGTATCGACCACACTATTGAAAAAACTTTAGAAAAGTTCGATGTTTAGTCAAACTGTTATTGAATATGTACTTATATAAATTTCTAATAAAAATGAAATTAATAATACTGATAATCAACAGCCTTTTTAAAGCCTATTTTAACACTATGGTATAGCGGGATCAATCAGCGTGTTAATATAGGCAATGTACTATATGTAGTGATTTCTATCAACCGATAAGAAGATAAAAACCGAAAAGATATTATCATTCTCAAAAAAGTCTCAAAATAATCTAAATGGGACAAATCAATAGTAATATTTAAATGTAATATCCACATCCCAAAGATCGTTGTCGGGCAAATTCTCCTTTTTCGTCAGCTTGACTCGTTCGCACTGAAGGTTCACCCAACGCAATTGAATCATCGAAAGAAATTCGGAAAATTCCGTGATGCCCACTTCCCTGAGATTCACCGTGGCGCTCTGATTTTCCTGGCCGCCCGTCTTGATCTTCATACCCGAGCGAAGTTCACACTTTTTCTCAGGTATTTTGCACCGGTTCGCCACCTGATCAACGGAACTCCAGGAAAATTCGGCTGCATTATCGTTTGTATCCACGAATTCCAAACGATCCGGATCGAGCGTTAAAATCTCCATCATGACCGGTTCGGCCTGCTTATATTGTAAGATATGCTCGTTGACATTCTTTTTTGCTTTCGGCAGATAAACGGCCCAGACCAAGAGCGGCCATAAGCCGACAATCACGGGAATCAACACATAATACAAAACCGGATTTTTGTATAGATCTTTCATGACATCTTCTCAATTACTTTCTTAGGTCTAAGCGTTATATGAAAGCTTTCACGCCCCCCCGCGGGCTCGTATTTTTGCTGGACAATTTCCAATCCTTCTTTTTCCACGACGTCGAAGAGCATTTGCCGGTTTTGCCGGCTATCGACGTCGGCGGTAACGATGATGTTTTCCTCTGTGATCGTCACCGAGCTAATCTTTAGGTCCGTTTGTGAAGCGCACTTATTGAACGCCTTCAGAACAAGTGTAAGATTGGATGAGATGGATTTTTGACCCGGCACGATGCCCATTTTTTCCGCTTTAATGCGTCTGAGCAAGCCACCGAGCTTTCTGACGGCTTCTTTGATCGAATCGTCACTCGACAATCTCTCCAACGTGACGTCCCCGTAATCCCTGGCGAATTTTATGCGTATTCTGTTTGTCTTCTGGTTAACGCTCATAAGTTCAGTGTGGAAATAAACTCCCACGGCGATAAGAAGAACCGTCACGGAGACGACGGCGAATTTCAGCGCCTTTTGCAGCTTGAGGCGTTTGCCCAGAAATGGGCTGAAATCGTTGCGAAAATCAACCTTATGCCCTTTTTCAGAATGAGTCAAAGCGGCGCCGTAAGCAATGGCGATATTGATCGGATTTCCTCCGACATCCAGATCCTTCAAGCTGGCGCCATGGGCATAGCATAGGTCGATTATCTCCACATCCATCCCAAGCTTCTCACGGAGCCGATAGGCTTCGACCACTCCTTTTGAATCGAATACCCTCAGGACCTCCAACGGTTGAGTATCGTCGGCTAACGCCCTCGTCACAAGGATTTCTCTGGCGAGCAATGCGGCCCGGTCCTGCTTATCCCCAATGAGAAATGTTCTGAAAATCGGCGCTTTTCGGGAACCCTCAGTTGACGAAACCGACGGAACAATCACATAACCACAGTGCTCAGAAGGAAAGGCAAAAAGGGCCTTTTGCTGTGATTCCGAAGGTAATTCTCTCTGGATGAATCGTGTCAGGCAATGGATATCCGGCTCGATCGTTACCGGATCGATATGGTGGTGCTGGAGCGAGGAAAGAACATCCGACAAGATCGCTCGCTCCGAGGTAAAGACTGTAACGCCCGAGCCGGTCTCGTCGCTTGAGGCAATTTCAAACGCCAGCGCTACGTTGCCGATGTCCGTCGCGAGTGTTTCTTCCGTATCGAATTTCACCGTCGCACCGATTTGCTTCAGATCGCGAAACTCGCTGTGCACGCTGTGCTGCATGAACATCGTGCAATCCAACGCCACGGAGCTTTCGGTGAACTTCCATTTTCTTTCGGCGCAGCCCTGGGCGATACGCTCGGCCAGGAGTTGTATATTTGTTTTTTCCTGTTCCTCGCCCTTTTGAACGGAAACGCTGAAACAGTCCACCTTCTTTCCGTCTTTCGCCCGCGCATTGAGATAAACCGCCGTGGCGGCGTATTTACTGATATAGATGCCCAAACTGTTCTGAGATTCCACTCTCGTCACACTCCTAAATCATTTTTATTCAACCGTTGATCGCTGCGATTCGTTCGACCTTGTTACCTTCTCTCTTTACGGCGATAATCGTCGATGCCTTGGCCGCTCCGCTCGTTGCGGTTATCTTAATGCTGAAAACCTTGCTTTCGGTCGCAATGTATTTTTCACACTTTTCGATGGAATCGGCATACCGGGGCAATGCCGTCTTTAAATCATTAATACTCTCAATAGGCTCTTCGCGCCTGAGCAGAATAATTTCTTCGGCAATCGTGACTTCATCGCCGCCATAGATCAGAGCCGCTTCCAGAACGTGCCGAGGCGCCGTATTAATATTGACGTCCCCCGAACCCCAGAGACCGATATATTTCAAAGCAGACTCCTCCCTACCTTCTCCGACGATGGTCGGTACAGCAAGCGATTCGGCATCGAGAAGCGAACTGTGAAAGAGCTGTGCGAAATGTTCCGTTTGCTCGGTGGCCTGGTCCGCGGCGGTAATCACCTTTCGTTTTGTTGTCGTTCGCGG
>JAFGTG010000029.1 GCA_016934255.1 Sedimentisphaerales bacterium | reverse complement strand
CAAGACAGCACGATCGCCCACAGCGGCTTGTTAACCAACCCGCTCGAACCGAAAGAATCCTTTCGGCGTCTGAAAAAATTGCATGACGGCATCTTCAGCCGATAGGCCGTGTACGGCCTCGCTTTCATGAGCCGAATGAGACAAACAGATCAAAACAGAATTCAATCTTTTGCGTTCATCCTCAGCATGGGCGCCGCGGTCTGTCTTTGCATCGGCCTGATGGCAAACCTTCGGGCGGTCGAATCGAACGCGATTCGGCACGAATCTCCGTTTCAAAACCGAATCAATCCGAACGACGCGCCGGTCGAGAGTCTGATGAGGTTGCCGGGCCTGGGCGCCGGACGGGCCGGGGCCATCGTGGCCTATCGCGAAAATTCCAGAAAAAAGAACGGCAAAAAGCTTGCCTTTGAAAATTGTAATGATTTACTAAAGGTCAGCGGCATCGGCCCGAAGACCGTGCAGGGTATAAGAGATTGGCTGGAGTTTGAATGAGTGACTGGGACATTAACAAACCGCTTGGGCAATGCTTCGGTACGAGCAGGATAATCGAACCCGGCGAAGAGTATTTCGGCGCCTTGGTTAAGACCGAAGAAGGATTGCAACGACGCGACTTCTGCGCCGAGTATTGGGAGAGCGAGAAGCCGGACGTATTTTGCTACTGGAAGACAAAACTGCCGCACCCCGATCAAAAAAAGCAGTTGTTCGTGGACGACCAGATGCTCATGGCCTTCTTCGAACGCCTGGAAAAGGAAACCGAGCCGGAAAAGATTAACTTCCGCTTTGTCCTGGCGCTGATACTCATGCGTAAACGCATTCTGAAATACGACGATACCCGAAACGAGGACGGCCAAGAAATCTGGCGATTGAGAATCGTCGGCGACAAACACGTCGCCGAGGTGGTCAATCCCCATCTCGATGAAGAGCAAATCGAGGAGCTCTCCTCGCAAGTCGGTGAGATTCTTCAGGCCGATTTGTAAATGCATCTGCGTTTAAGAGAAAGATACGGCAAATACATTTTTGTATAGATGAAGAAGGGTGGCAGCCTCAAGCGTAGCTTGGGGATGGTTGATCTGGCCTTTACCGTCCCCCAAGCGTTGTCATCCCTGCGAAAGCAGGGATCTTAAAAAACGGCCAAAGTGGATTCCCGCCTTCGCGGGAATGACAAACGTTGGGAACGCTGATTATTTGGAGCCCGAGCAAATGTCAAGACAATGGATTTTACCGGCTGCCGCGGCGATATTGATCCTCACCGGCTGCACGCCGACATTACTGAAACCGACGGAGGTTTGCCCGGGCAAGAAAACTGTGAATGAAGCCCTGGCGGCCTTTCAGCTCAACTCGCAAAATATGATCCCTTTCAGGGCGGACGGACATTGTTTTCTGGAATATTACGCCGAGGGGAAAAAAACACCACAAAAAGAAGACCTTATCGTTCAGCAGCTGTGGGTGGAGCCGCCGGTGAATTTCTATTTGCAAGGGGATAAGCACCTGATTCCGAGAGCCATCGTACTCGGCTCGAACGAACGGGAATTCTGGCTGGCCATCCGACCGAAGGAAATCAGCTTGTACGTCTGGGGCCAATGGGCCGAACAGGAGTCCTCGGAAGGACCGACGATCAATCCGAGAACGCTGCTCGAAGCGCTCGGCATCGGTGACATCGATACAAGCGAAGATTGGTCCCTGTCGAATAAAGGAGCTTACGACATCCTCACCAAACGAGAACGCGGCGCCGTCACGAAAAAGATATATATCTTTTGCTGCGATTACCGGGTCAGGAAAATCGAATTCTTCGACTCGAACGGCCAGATAGCTGCCGTGGCGGAACTGGACAAATACGAAGACGTCTCCGGAGGATTCCACGTTCCGGCGTTGATTAAAGTCACGACATATAGCCAGACTACAAAAGATAAACCGTTTATTTTCACGCTCCAGCTTCAACGCCTCAGGCCCACGGAGATCAACGAGCCGCAACGGAAATTTCTCTTTACTCGCAAGCCGCCGGATGGATTCAAAAACGTCGGCCGAATCGTCAATGGACAGTTAATCAACGACTCGCAATAAATCAAACTCGCTGTCATCCCTGCAAAAGGCAGTCCCTAAGGGACACCTCACGGTGGGAACCAGTAACGTAACGACATAAATGGATTCCCGCCTTGCCGTAAGGCATGGCCAAGCCATCACGGGAATGACACGGAAAGAAAGGATGTTGCATATGCCGACCGTCAGTCTAAAGGAGAGAATCAAGCAGGGATTGTTGTTATTGGATGGGGGCATGGGAACGGAATTGATCGCCCGCGGCGTCGAGATCGGCACGTGCAACGATCATTTAAATATCGAGTCGCCCGACATTATCCTGGAGATTCAACGCGCCTATTCGCAGGCCGGCAGCGATGCGATCATCACGAATACGTTCGGCGCCAACCAATACGCTCTGGCCCGTCATGGACTGGCGGAAGAGGCCGTAAAGATCAACCAGGCCGCTGCTCGCATCGCCCGTAAAGCCGCTGGAGAACAGAAGTACGTTCTGGGCGATATCGGTCCCAGCGGGGATTTCCTGGAACCGTTAGGGATGCTAAAAGCCGACGATTTAAAAAAGGCATTCACCGAGCAGGCCGAAGCCCTTCTGGCCGGCGGTGTGGATGGCTTCATTATCGAGACAATGACCGCCCTGGATGAAATAGCCGTCGCCATCGAAGCGGTGAAATCCGTCAGCGGCGATCTGCCCGTGCTCGCTTCGATGTCGTACGACAAAGCCGGCGACGCCTTCAGGACGATGATGGGCGTCGATATCGAGGCGGCGGTCTCGAAGATCGTCACGCTCGACGTCGATGCGATCGGGTTCAACTGCGGCACGACCACACTCGACGAATACGTGGAATTATCGGAGAAGCTCGTTTCGACGGTGAAACGTTTCAACAAGGACCTCGCAGTAAGCGCCGAACCCAATGCGGGCAAGCCCGAGCTCATCGACGGTCGCGCCACGTATAAAGTGACGCCCGAGGACTTCGCGGCCACAGCGGAAAAAATTCACGCCCTCGGTGTGAGCATCGTCGGCGGCTGCTGCGGCACCACCCCGGAGCACATCCAAGCGATGGCTCAGCGATTGAAAAACGCGGACTACAGCAAGGTTTAATAAATCCAACCGATCTATTCGCCTCGTCATCCCTGCGAAAGCAGGGATCCATAAAAAGTAACACCCTAAATGGATTCCCGCTTTCGGCCTTGTTGCAAAAACAGAGATTGCTTCGTCGCACCGCTTCTCGCAATGACGAAAAACACGTTTCCGTGTCATTGCGAGCGATTCGAAGAATCGCGCGGCAATCTCAAATGCCACGATGAGACTTTCTTAACTTAAGAGCTTCCCGATCTGCTCGATGGTTTTAGCCGTAGCGCCCTGATTTTTCCTGATGATTTCTCGTCCGTTTCGGGCGATTTCAGAAGCGAAGTCCGGTTCGAGCAGGCATTTCTGCATGGTGTCTAACAGGTCCTGCTGATCTCTAACCAACAAAGCGCCACGGTCGGCCAGAAGCGCTTCCGCCGTCTGCGTAAAGTTAAACGTGTGCGGCCCGAACAGCGTACACTTACCCAGCGCCGCAGCCTCGATCATATCCGAGCCCCCCATCGGAACGAGAGACCGGCCCACGAAGATTATCGTCGCCAGGCTGTAAAACTTCCGCAGATCGCCCATCGTATCGCCGAGAATCACGATGGACGAGGGACGATGTGAGCCTGCCCCGAGCGAAGTCGAGGGGACGGACGAATTCTCTGTGGCCTCTGTGGCCCTTTTTTTCACTTCGCTATAACGAACAAAATCGAAACCGGCATCGCTGATGACCTGAGCGACTTCATCGAACCTTTCGGGCTTTCTGGGGACGATGACAAGTCGGAGGTCTTTGAATTGATCTTGCTGCACTAAGGCGTTGAAGACCTCCACGATAATTTTCTCCTCGCCCGGCCCCGTCCCCCCCGCGACCCATAAGCGATTTGCGATTTGCGATTGACGATTTTCGATTTTCAAGTGAAGCTGCGCCGCAAGCGACTCGGCGCCTTCCACCTTGTCCGCAATTTGAGCCGTGTCGTATTTCAACGAACTGGTGACCACCACGTTTTCCGGGACAGCGCCGATTTCTTTGAACCGCCGGGCATATTCTTCCGTCTGAGCGAGGACCAGAGTGACTTTTCGAAAGATGGGCCTCACGAGCGCTTTAACTTTTTTGTACTTGGGGAAGCTCCGGTCACTGATTCGACCGTTAACGACAACGACGGGAACGTTGAGCTTTTGGGCGGTATCGACAAAATTGGGCCAAACCTCCAGTTCCATCAACAGGCAGATCGCAGGTTGAATCCTTTTAAAGGCCCGGCGGATCACCCAGGAAAAATCGAACGGGAAATAGAAAACCTCATGACGCTCACTGAAAAGGGCCGTCGCACGGGCGAAGCCGGTATCCGTGGTCGTACTAATCACCAGCTCGAAATCGCCAAACCGGATTTCCAGCTCATTGATGACGGTTTTAGCCGCGTTGACTTCCCCCATACTGACGGCGTGGAGCCAGATACATTTCTTAGCCGGACTTCGACGATGGATCTTACCGAATCGCTGCCCCCAGCCCGTTCGATAGCGGTTGTGTCGGATAGCCCGATAGATCACGACGGGGCTATAAACCAATCCGACGAACATATAGAGAATATCCAAAATATAATTCATTTAAATCTCAAAATTCAAAAATCAAAACGACATCGCAAGATGCAAAAATTTCTTCGTATAAACCCATTTCTATAGCTCAAGAACCGTAGGGTGTGCAACTCGTTGCACACGCGGATTCTCCTTTGATAGTACGAGCGAAGGTCGTTGATGTCAATCCATTACGAAATGTTATCGTCGTGAGGTTAAATAGTGAGTCAGGTGTTGGATTGTGAGTAGTTCGTAGTGACGCCGTAAGGCTTTTTGTGATTTTCCAACCATAGAAATGATTATTATCCGAGAATAAGGATAATCAATCCCCCCCAAGAACGCACCGAAAAACCAAATGCTACCCAGACCAAGGTCAAACAGACAATAAATGATAAAGGCTCCTGACCGTTTTTTATGACAATCTCCTTGAATACTTATTATTGCTGTGATAGAAAGAAGAAGAGTCATAAAGGTATGTAGCTATCGTTAATAATGCTCTGAGTTACTTGCGAATTTGACATGGTGAGCTTATGCTGACTCGCTTGAAAGTCTCTGGTTTTAAAAATCTCGTTGATGTGGATGTTCGGTTCGGCCCTTTTACTTGCATTGCGGGAGCCAACGGTGTCGGAAAATCAAATTTATTCGATGCTATTCGTTTTCTTAGCGCATTAGCCGATCGGCCATTGATGGAAGCAGCTTTGTCAGTCCGTGGAGATGAAAATGGCCTCAGAACATCAGATGTTCGTAGCCTTTTTCAGAGATATGGCGACCAGTACGCCCCGGAAATGAACTTTGAGGCAGAAATGATAGTACCCTCAGAGGGCAAAGATGACCTCGGAGAGAATGCGAAGGCAACGACCACGTTTTTACGCTATTCCTTGACGCTTATGTACAGAAAAAGTGAAGATTTCGGGTCTCAAGGTTCTCTTGAGATATTGAAAGAACATCTCACCTATTTAAGAAAGGGAGATGTACCCAAGCATCTGCTCTTTGATCATAAGCCTGCTTGGCGCAATTCAGCTATTGTGGGTCATAGGGCGGGCAAAGACTACATCTCCACGGGAGAACAAGAGCGGGATCGGATTATAAAGCTTCATCAGGATGGTCGTCACGGCAGGCCTTTATCGAGACTTGCAAAGAATCTGCCGCGGACCGTGCTTTCCGCTACAAATGCAGCAGAGAGCCCAACAGCATTAATGGCACGTCGTGAAATGCGATCTTGGCGACTTCTGCAACTCGAACCATCTGCATTGCGAAGACCAGATGAGTTTTCCGCTCCTACGAAGATTGGATCCAATGGCTCTCACCTTGCGTCAACACTATATCGACTGGCATATCAAAATGGTTCAAAAGATTCTACAAACACCCGAAGTCCAGATGTTTGCTCCAGAGTTGCCAATCAGTTAGCTGAATTAATTGATGATGTTTATAGAGTGTCCATTGACCGTGATGAAAAAAGAGAGTTACTTACACTTAATGTCATGGGAAAGGATAAAACTCCTCATGCCGCGCGCGCATTGTCGGATGGGACTTTACGTTTCTTAGCGCTTGCTGTTCTTGAACAAGATCCTGAAGTGCAGGGAGTTTTATGTCTTGAAGAGCCAGAAAATGGAATTAGTCCTTCACGGATACCATCTATGATAGCGCTTCTACAGAACATTGCAACGGATGTCAATGAACAGGTAGATTCTGATAATCCATTACGTCAAGTCATAGTCAACACCCACTCACCAGCCGTTGTACAACAGGTTCCTGATGATACCTTGCTTGTCGCAGAACCGAGAGAATTGATTTGTTCTGGTAAACGCTTCAATAGCGTTCGCTTTAGTTGTTTGCCTGGAACTTGGAGGGCAGGCAAGTTAGCAACAAAAGTCGATATCTGTAAAAAGGGAGATTTACTTGCTTACCTTAATCCGGTCCTTCCACTCGAGCACCATCTTGACGAAGACGAAATTGATGATCCCAAAGCAAAAAAACAGACTCGTAAATCTCGTTCGAAAAGAAGAGTTATTGATCGGCCAGATGTTGCACCATATTTTCCTGGCTTAAGTCCCGTCAAGTAAAATCAAATGGATGAATTGCACTATACTTTACTCTCGGATGGTCCCTCGGACAAAGCACTTATGCCAATACTGACATGGTTGTTGCAACAGCACGTTCCTAATTTACCGATACAATCTCGTTGGGCGGATCTTAGAATGTTGCCTAAACCCCCAAGAGAACTATGTACTAAAATCCAGGAAAGCGTGCATCTATTTCCTTGCAACTTGCTGTTTATACATCGAGATGCGGAAAAAGCATCTTTGGACGATCGTTTGAATGAAATTAGACAAGCTGTTTCTGAAGCATGCATTGATACAGAAATATCTGATTTCATTTGCGTTGTACCCATTCGCATGACAGAGGCGTGGTTACTTTTTGACGTCGACGCTATAAGGCAAGCGGCTGGAAATCCAAATGGTACGTTACCTTTGCAGATTCCGAGATTGTCAGATGTTGAAAGTTTACCGAATCCCAAGAAGATCCTTCACAAAGCTTTGCGAACTGCTACTGAATATGGCACTCATCGAAGAAAGCGTTTTGAGGTCAAAAAAGCCGTCCAACGAGTTCCAAAATGTATTGAAGATTTTTCACCACTGAGGACTCTGTCAGCTTTTACTGCTCTTGAGGAAGAAGTCCTAAGAATTGTTGAATCTCAAAACTGGAACAATTGAAGTATAAAACGTACGTAAATCATATCTGTTGATGCCTTTTGGGATATTGGCTATTGAGTGGAATATGAGGGTCACATCTTTTTTTACGATTCTGCTGAAAAAGGCTGGTTTTAAACTCTTCCTTTTGAGTGAGAACCACTCGTTTATT
>JAFGTG010000332.1 GCA_016934255.1 Sedimentisphaerales bacterium | reverse complement strand
GCGATTTATGAAACATGAACCCATAATCATGAGGTATGAGAAATGAGTGGAACGTTTGTAGGAATCGATGTCGGCGGAACCAATGTCAAGATCGGCTTATTTGACTCTGACTTGAAGCTCATCAGTAAAACATCGATCACCACCGAGGCGGAAATGGGGCCGGACGTCGTGATTGATAATATGGCCAAAACGGTAGAGAAGCTTCTAACCGAAGCAAACCTTTCCCTGTCAGACATCACCGGGATCGGAATCGGCACCCCCGGACCGGCTAAATACAGCGAAGGCATTATCATCAAATCAACCAACATGCCGAAATTCATCAACGTTCCCATCTGTAAAATGCTCAACGAGAAACTCGGAGCGCCCGTCGTCTTCGATAACGACGCCAACGTGGCCTGCTGGGGTGAATTTGCCGTCGGGGCGGGCAAAGGCGTCAAGGACATGGTCTTTTTCACGCTCGGAACCGGGATCGGCGGTGGGGTCGTCAGCAATGGCGAACTGGTACACGGTTGCGATGAAAACGGGGCCGAATTGGGACACATGATTATCCATCCGGACGGCAGACAATGCAATTGTGGCCAAAGAGGCTGCGTGGAAGCCTACGCCTCCGCCGATTCGACCGCGCGACGCGCAACAGAAGCCATCGAAGGCGGCGCCGAATCCAGCCTCAAAAAGGTACTCGACAAAAAAGGCAAAATCACGAGTAAAGATATCTACCAACATCTGGCCTCCGGAGATAAATTAGCCAAGGAAATTACCGACGGTACCGCCAAAGCCCTGGCGATCACCTGCATTAACATGCTGCACACCACCGAGCCGAAGCGCATCGTCTTTGCAGGCGGAATGATCGCCGCCGGCGACGTATTGCTGAACCGCATCAAGGAATACTTTGACGAACACATCTGGACGCTCAAAAAGGAATACGTGGAAATCTGCTTTGCCACGCTCGGCGAAGACGCGGGCATCATCGGCGCGGCCGCCCTCGCCCAGCACACAAAGCAACAAGGCAAGCTAAAGTAAAGACACATACCAGAATTCGCATGATTAACAGGTGGCTTTCGCCTTACCCGGTCAATACCGGCAAACGAGGGTCTTCCTTCGTAGCCTGTCTTCCGTCATCCGTCCTCTGACGTCTGTTTTCTGTCCTCTGTCCCCTGGTTTCACGTCTGAGTCATTGGCTTTGTTTTGAGTTGGCGCCGAGCCGATAAGGAGCTCATATTCCCTTTTCTCGAAAGCATTTAGATCGTTTTGAGCCGTTGAGAATTGGCTTTGTTTTGCGCATTCCGTGGCGCGGGCCGTGTCGCGGGCCGTGTCGCGGGCGTCTCGCCCGCGGTAAGAACCCGCCTCCATCTCAACCCCCTCGGACCGCTCTTTTTTCCGTGTTTGCTGAAGCTTCTTAAGCTCACCCATCATCCTGAGCAGGCTCGCCTCGAACCGTCTCTCATACATCGACAGCCGCTCCAGCGCCCTCGAGCCCACAAAATCCCTCATCGCAATATAGCCCAAAACCTGGTCGTCGTAACATTTATCCGAATATTTCGACAGATCACAGGGCTTTCCCGTAATCAGCGATTCCGACAGTTCCGGCCGTGAATCGTTGATCTCCTTTCGGATTTTCACGTCAATCATCTCATTCTGCATCCGCGCAGCGCGTTTGATCCGCCAGGTCAGACTGACGATCCGCTCGGCGAGGATGCTTTCCATTGTCCCTTCGGGCGACAACTCCTTTAGCAATGACTCTCGAAGTGCGTCGTAATCCGCCGGATCTTCGCTGATGACCACGTCATAGCGTGCAAAAAGACCGTGCTGGGTCGCATTTTTCGCCACCGCCGCTTTGCCCTCGGCCGTCTTGGGCCCGGTCGATTTCTGTGCATTGCGCCGATTGGCCAGAATTTGTGCTTGAGTCGCCATAGCAATTTCCTCCGGAAATGGAAATGATTAATGATTACTGATTAATGATGATTATCTATTGATTATTGAGCATAAATCGTACATTATAATTAGTATAGTAATTATCAAATATAATATCAAGTATTAAAATGATAAAATATCAAAAAAGTCCTCGACTTGTGCCCGTTATCGGGATCGATGGATGCGATTCATTGCAGTACGGATCTACGAATTTGAACAAATCATTACGTGATATCTCGAATGCTCCCTCTTGTCATGTCGAGCGTAGTCGAGACATCTGGCTTATGCGCGGGAGGGATATTCGTGTGCAAGCTGGATTTCTCCACTCGCTGCACTCGGTCGAAATGACAAAAAGGGGAAGGAATGATTTTTTGCGCCAAATCATAATAATGAAATCGCCCGCTCAACTTACCCCATAAGGAGTATTCGTAAAAAAAGGTGGGAATTCGTAGCAAAATTGTCAATTTATGTAAAAATATGTAAAATTATGTAAACTTATGACACGGATTTCACAGATTTCACTGTTTATGGACTGCAAAGTATGCCCTAAGCGAGGTTGAAGGGATACGGAGGGCGCTCTATCGGATTCAGTTTAATCGCTTCCGAACCTTCTCAGGGTCTTGCCGGCAGTCAAGAATGGCTATGACTCCAGCTACATTGTTCTCTACTCGATAGTAGATGGCAAATGGAAAACGCTTGGAAAGGAGGCGATGATAACCGAAATGCACTGAGTGAATACCACCGTAGATATGAAGTGAATCGATGTCTGAAAAAAGTGAATCCAGAAAATACTGGCCAAGACCTGCGATTTGATTTTCGTAGAATCGAGCTCCTTCGAGGAGGTCCTGCTCCGCTTCATCGAGGATCTGGACCTGCATTAGATTTTCTTCCGAATCCTGGATTTGGCTTCGGTCCAGTCTGAGAACTGAGATTGGCCGTCTCGAATCCGCTTCTCCCTTGCCGAAAGCACATCGGCGTGCCAGGCGGGGGAGGGGACGTTCTCGGAATCGCGCAGAAGATCCTCCCAGATTTCCTCGATCACGCGCAACTTTTCGCTTATCGTCATCTTATTGAGCGGTATTGAGATATCCATTGGACAAACTCCAAATGACCTTATTTTACACTATTTTCGACATTCATACAAGTCTGCATCATCAATTCCGCAACATCATAGGGGTGGGTTTCTCGTCCATGCCTGATTGGACTATTCACTAATGCAGCTCTGACCCCAGATGTTTCCCCTGACCCCAGATGTTTCCCTAATGCAGCTCTGACCCCAGATGTTTCCCTTATAAGGTATGAAACATTTCGACTCAACATCGGTAAATCATCACAAAGAGATTTGTGTAGGATGGGTCCGCCTTTAGCGGATTGCCCCGCCGTTAGGTGTCCCTTAGGGAATGCTGACAATTAATGACCAGGACACCTTTAACTCTCCCTTCCAGCTTGTAGAAACTCTTGTTGTTAAGTTCATTTTCCTTTCTTTATATTTGATCTTCTTTCATAGTAGCCTCTCCACCGCTGGTGGATTGACGGAAGCCCAAGATACTCTTGTTGGCTCGCGCTACATAAATCAAGCATGTTAATCTGACCTCTCGGCATACGGCGTGCAAGACCAGTTGGGTTCTCTCCATACATGCGGTGATTGAAGCCACCTGGATCCAGCAAACATAATTCGTTTCCGGTGAGGACAAGCACAGGGGTGGGCCAAGAAAGACCTCGTTTTGGTCTGCTTCCGCTTTCCGCAAACTTTCTGAGAAGCGTTCTCTCTCTTGGATCGAGAGAATTCTTTAGAGTGCAAAATGCCATGACACTTCCAGAAAACTTCCGCGCGAATTCTTGCATCCGTCGGACGTCTTTGTCCTCAAAATTGCCAAAGCATTTGCATTCCGCGAAGATTACATGCCTATCTCTCTCCGCCCAAGATGGCTTGTGCCAGAAACATATGAAATCAGCCTCCAGTTCCTTACCGTTCTTGACTAGCTTGCAGGAAGGCACGCAGGTCGTCCTAGCCTCCAATTGCTCCGTCAGGAAGCGTAGCGCAAGGAGAGCAGAGTAAGCACCCTGCGCAAAGCCGGGGGAGGCAAAGGGTCCGATAGACCGGTAGAACCAACCGCCCGAAGGGGGGGACGCTAGCGGAAACTCAAAATGGCGGAGGCACTGTCGACATTCTATCCTATGAGCAAGCTCCTCAAGAGTGTATAGCGGATGCTGGCCGCAATGTGGACACTGGACCTTCATACACAAACGTAAGATACCCTTTTTTTGGAAGTACTGTAAGTGCCTGTCGGTTAGACCCTGAAGTATCTCATCCTGTTCGTTAGCCCTCTTAACGAGTTGACGGAACTCTCCAGATGGAACCGCCTGTCCTTCGGCCATGCGTCCGAGAGCTCTAATGATACCCTCGTCAGCGAACCAACGTCCATCAAACAGACTACCCGCAACATCGACCATGCTCTCTAGTATTCTCCCAGAGTCTGAGAGCACCAATTCATACCCCTTCTCCGATGCCCACCGCGTCCCGATCTGCTTGGCCTCCGGCAGCCTCCAGCGATAATCCCAATTTTTGTGTTCACAGCACAAAGCGACTCCTCCGTCACTGATCCACGGTCCATGCAACGAATAAGCTCCGAAAATACGTCGTACTTCCCTTAGGCCATCAGGGATTACGTTCGCCGGAAGTCTCCCTGAGTAGTACTCATTTGTGCTGACAACGTTTATCCAACGGGGACCGCCTCGCCCGAATCTTCCAGCGAACTCCGGTTCTAGCGCATTAAGTTCTATCGAATCTTCCTCGACATTGAATTGGTCATATTTTGCTTTGAAGTGGAATGAGACAGGAGTATCGTACTCCCTGGTTACTATTCGGCCTTCCCAAAGTCTTGGATAGAGCCCGAATGCGCGACGATGCTGTTTGCTTAACGGCAAGTTGTCGGCAATCTGTCTGATTTCATCTACATCAAGACTACGTGCCCCGATGAGGCGAGGGTAAGTTAGGCAACTGTCGCTGCGTACCTCCCTCTTCAAGTGAAGGTTCATAAAATCCTTGACTTCGGATGCTAAGGCCCCCGAAAACGAGACTGGCAACGGAACGCAGAGGCCGCCACAAGCGCGCAGGTTCCAGAAATCGATCAGATCAAGTGCATTTGTCTCATCCATCACAAAAACGCAAGGCTCCGGTATTTGTCCGCTCGCTTCCAGTTTGTACCTTGTGACCTTAAGGGGATAAATATTGCCAAGCAGCAGCGTCGTGATCGACTTCAAGTTCTCGGCCTTCGCATCAAAAATCTCGGCGAACTCGCGCTCGTAATATGCCAGCCTCTTATCAGCGGGAAACAGCCCCCAGAGACATGCTCCTAGCAGCCGAAGATGACCTTGCATACTTGGAATCTGAGTTTTTTGGGGATGCCGCTGCACGAAACGAAAGACCTTACTGTAAACTTCGTGGTAGACATCCGTCATGTCAACACCAAAGCGGACCGGGCTTCGGGTCGGGCTATATTCTTGAGGCAGAGGAGGAGACAACACATCTTTCGGACTAATTGTCCGCTTTTCAGGGAATATGTCAGGAGGAATGCTGCAATCATCGGGTTTGACCATAAAGTCTGGCTGAAAGGTCGAAATATATCCTCGAAGGATTTCGACGCTGGTCGGATTTCCGAACTTATGATCCTTCCATACCTGTGGAGCACGTTTGTAAAAGGGGATTATGGGATTATATATTCCGCCCCAGATGACCGTGTTGATTTCAATGGCTCTTAGAAAATCTCCCTGGTTTCCAGGTCGGACGAGAAACGCAAGCCTAATTGGACGACAGGCCCGATTCACCGAGATGAGGCGCATCTGAGTGCTCCGAAGAATTCAATCACTTACATTTCCCTGTTCCACTTGCCATGTGGATTTTCTGCTTTACTTAGTGCCATTACTGAAACCATACCCTTTCTTTACGACAATTCAAGCATTTGTTCGGTCTATCGCATTTTTATTGCCATGCGGAATCCATTCGGATTCGCCCAGAGCCTGCTCCGAGGGAATCGAAGGGATAGACTCCACCACGAAGCAATCTCCTCTTGCGACTGGTTGTAAACGCCACGTTTTCAAGCGGGCATTTACCGAGGCGTTCAGCTTTGACGCTATCGGCTGATTATGCTTTCGTTAGCTCGTAGGTATCGTAGGCGATGGCGACTTGTTCGTTTGTGAGAATAACAAGTGCTTTGACCTCGATGTCCGTCGTGCTGATTTGGGAAAATTAAAGGTACCAGCCTTGCCCCATAGGGGGTCCATTTTTTGAGAGTGAGCGGGACCTGGGATTCTATTTTGGGAAAATTAAAGGTACCAGGTCCATTTTTTGAGAGTGGGCGAGACTTGGGATTCCATTTTGGGGATGATTCCTGATTCAGAACAAGGTGGGGAGAGTAGATTATTGGGTTCGTAGTGTGCCCGTGAGGGCATATGGGGGCATATAAGGACGTAAGAAAAACGCCTTATCCGCCGGATCACTACGAACGTTTCATTACCCGGCCTCATTCTCACTCCTTTTTTCTCATCGACTGACCTCGTGGGATTCGACGAATATGTGGTATGTAGGGTGGGCCTTGGCCCACCATTTATAATCAGTCACATTCTTGAAGGTGGGCAAGCCCCACCCTGCGATTTCACTTTTATGACTTCATGGCCGATACAGCCGGATGTCATCGATGAGTATCGTACCCAAACCACCGGCCACCGCCCTGCCGGATTTACTGCCCAGACCAATCGCAAGCTTATCCACATTGGTCAGGTTGATACCCAAATCGCTAAAGGCTTGTAGTGAGATCGTCCACTGTGTCCATTTGCTGTTCGTTGCGGCCGCCGGATCGTCGTGCGCCACGAGGGCCGGAGCGCCGGTGCTGTTGGAGATCCCGACGTACACCGGATCAGCCGCATTCGTCGAAGCACCTCTGAACCAGAAGGATAGTTCCGCAACCCCTGCCTGCGTCCAGTCGCGTAGTGTTGTCAGCGTTAAAGCGGCTTCCGAATTCGTTACACCTCCTTCATTCGCGTATAGGAGCGGCATCGATTGGGCGCCGCCATGGACGTTCGTCTGCTCGCAGTACGGAGGCACCAAATACCCAGCCTGCGCACCATTATCGGCAATACCAAACCCATCGATCCAGTGCTGCCAGACGGCCTCGCCCGCGGCGTCGTCATCCGTGTAGCCCTCAAAGTCATCCACGAGAAGGAAGGCCCCCGTCGTGAAGAACCAGAGTGGACCCTTTGACGTGTTGCCCTGAGCATCGACTTCGTCCACGCGCCAATAATAGGTCGTATCGGCATCCAGCAATCCGGGATCATAATTCTCTGCCCCTAACGCTTTCGAGCCTTTGTACTCGGGCGAACTTGTACCGGCGTTGCGCACGGCTTCTTTATCCGCGCCGACGTAAAGCTGGTGCGAGGCGGCACTGTCGGCCGGCGTCCAGCTCAGAATCGCGTTCAATGCCACATCCGATGCGCCATAGGCCGGCTGGGGATTCCCCACGGCGCCCGGTGTCGTGAAGCTCCAGACGTCGCCTTTATACGTCGAAGCGGCATCGAACTCATCGACGCGCCAGTAATAAACTTTCTCCCTTTCGAGCGGGCCGGGATCGTAGGCAGCGATCCCCTGCGGGATTCCTCCGGCGGCGGCGTTCACTTCGTCGTAGTCGTTGCCCAAATACACGGTGTGGAGTATCGCCCCGAAACCCGGCGTCCAGCTCAGTTGTACATGATTCGAATCAACCACTTCGGCTCCCTCGGCCGGGTTCGGATGATACGCCGTCCTCGGTGGAATCGAGAAGCTCCATACATCGCCTTTCCATGGGCTGTCGGGGTCGGCCTCGTTGACCTCATCGATACGCCAGTAGTACGTCGTACCTGGTACGAGACCGTCCGGATAGGCATATCCCGGAAAGCCGGCTACGTAAAATGTCGCCACCTGGTTGCCTCGGAATACGTCGGAATCCACCGTGGCGTTGCTCACGTCATCGTAGCTCTCGCCCAGATAAACATCGTGCGAGACGGCATAATCGCCCGGCGACCAGCCCAGGCTGATCCAGGTATCCTCATGAAGGGCGCCGTCTTTGGGATCGGGACCGAGGGCTTTTGGATATCCTTCGCCCCCTTCCATAGCCGCCAGAATCTCGGTCTTGCCCACCGCATAGTTGTAGAGTCGAACGTCGTCCATTAATCCATCGTAAAATCGACTAAGATGGTCGCCGATCCAGATCGAT
The DNA here is from genome assembly GCA_016934255.1 of Sedimentisphaerales bacterium. GTDB lineage: Bacteria > Planctomycetota > Phycisphaerae > Sedimentisphaerales > Anaerobacaceae > JAFGTG01. The sequence continues at coordinate 1,393 of JAFGTG010000332.1, read as the reverse complement.
TGGCCGCTGTTGATGTTCTCCGTTTCATCGGGCATTGAAACGACAACGTCTCCGTTTACATACAAATAGGCCTCTTTTGCCTGCTGATCACGAACCCCGGCAACGTGTATCCACGTATCCGTGTTGATGGGATCAGGGGAGTCAAGGCGTGACGTATGAGCCCGGCCCACATCGCGCAAATAAAAGGTCACCCCTCCGGCCGCATCATTCGCGAGCAAGGCCCAGAATTGATCCGTGGTTGTACGGTAGTTTCCGACAATGCCGTCATTCAAACTCGGATGGACACTTGTTTTGATCCAGGCCATGACACTGAGGGAATCACCCTGCTCGAAGGTGATGGACGGCTGCAGAGACACCTCTATGAAATCGTCTATGCCGTCGAACACTAAGGCATCCCCGAGTACGCCTTCCACGAACTGTGGATCGCCGGTGACGAGACCATCATTCCCTTGGCCGGACACATCGGTTGCAACGCCGTTGTTGACCGACCCCTGGTCAAATCGCATATGCAAGACCAGGCTGTCTGCGGAAAAAGCCGTGGCGCAAACAACACAAAGCAGTGCCATCACGATGAAGGCTAATTTTGAATTGACCACTTTCATTTTGAAACCTCCTTTAGCCGGGATTGCCCATTGAACCTCATCAAAAGTGCTCCTTCACACTCTACTGCTTTCCCTGAAACACTCCTGCATGCCACACGGTTAATAATATAAAGATTTCATTTCAGTTTCAATCAAATTCTGCCAATATCAACATGCCGGGGAAATTAAAGGTACCAGCCTTGCCCCATAGGGGGTCCGTTTTTGGAGAGTGAGCGAGACTTGGGATTCCATTTATTGGTAATTCCTGATTCAAAAATGGTCAAGGCGGAGGAAGGGAGTGGGGTGTGAGGGGAGGTCGTGGGTTATGTCGTGAGGGCCCGTAGTGGGTGAGGCGTCGCGCCAGCCACTGACTACCCACCACCCACCACCTAACTCATTACCCGTTCTCATCCCCGCTATGTCCCTAATGTAATCATCTCTTGATCTGCCTTGACACCATGAGTAGAATCACTCTATGGTTGTAATTTCAAATATCCTATCAGTTATATGGTGAGTCTATGCGTTCCAAACGAAATACGTTCCTGTTCGTGTCGATAATAGCTATCTTTCAGTCCTCGATAATGATCCAAGCCGAAGGATTCAACGGGTACAGCCGGGCTGCGCTCGCGTTGGCACTGCCGTTGGCAAGTAACGCGCCGTCTGAGGAGATTGTCACTTACGAAGCGTTCGGTGCGGTTGGCGACGGTGTCAACGATGATCTGCCTGCGATTTGTAAAGCCCATGAGTATGCGAATGCGCATGGATTAAGCGTCAAGACAAGGCCTGACGCGACGTACCATCTCGGCGGTAAG
>JAFGTG010000331.1 GCA_016934255.1 Sedimentisphaerales bacterium | reverse complement strand
CACCGTCCTTTCTGCTGGATGGGGCTTTTTAAATAACACCACTCACCAACGATCCATGACTAAATTCGAGAGCCAAAGTATTCCCGGAGGATTCTGTTTCGATCCCCGGGAGCTTGTCACTTTCGGCTCGGTAAAGCCACGACCGACGTCGTTGATATCCTGCAAGTAAGAGAACACCAACTCACCCACCGCGACGCCATCCATTTCAAAGGTGATTTTATCGATCACGTCGGTTTCCATATCAATCGTATAAACCAGTTCGACCTGGTCGCATGTCACAACGACCTCCGCCTTGTCGTCCGGGAGTTTATATTGGGTCTCAAACCATACCTGACGTTCAGCCGCATCACGGCGCACCGTGTCAATCGTATGTAATCCCATCCAGGGCCGTCCCAATCCCTCGAAGAAACTCCCCCCTTCGTATCTTGCGACGACCTTTCTACTCCCATCGACCACATACGCCCCGGTCCCCGTGTCCACGATCCTACCGCCACCGCCAAGGTGTAATTCGAGCCAGGGAGTCTGCAATTGATTGGCCTCATACACAAACGGTATCCGTCCGGTTCCGGAGACGGGTTTTCCTTTGATCCGGCCGGTTATCGTGAAATACGTCCAGCCCCGCTTATGCATGGCATCCCGTTGATCCACCTTCCTGGTACTCACCGGCCAGTCGGATTGAAAATACTCCTCTTCCAGAACATTCGTGTGACGTCCGATCCTCCACACCCTGTCGCCAGAATCGCCGCTTCGCTCGGAGATAACCAAGAGACCTTTTCTCCTGTTGGGAACGGTTTCCATATGAGTCTCTCTGCCCTCGACGCGTGAGATGAATCGGCTCAACGCCTCACTGTCCGTCGGTAATCTCTGCACGGACAGATCGGGATTAAACATCCGGGAATTGCTCACATAGATCGCCCCTTTATTACAATGGTAATTGGCGTGCTGATTTTGGAGGTATTGACAGGAAAAATCTTTACCGGAATCATCAGACTGTAAAAAACGCATCATGACGGGGCCGTCGGCGCCTTCAGGAAAAAAGTACCAACATTGTTCCGCGCCTTCACTCACACTGTTTAGTAACGGTTCGGTTATCGGCATCGATGTCACAGACTTTTGCGGTCCGTCATCCGTTCCTAATGTGATGGCCGCGGCGGCACAAGCAATCGCGGCCGCCGTGGCGAAGGAGACAACGGCAGTTTTACTCGTTGCTATCGCCGTTAAAGAAGCCGCCGTCCCGACCTTGATGGTAGCGGCTGTGACAGAAATCTTTGCCGCCGCAGCCTCGGTCGTGGAGGTGAGCTTTCCAAATAATACTAAAGCCGTCAGCAAATAGCCTTTGCCAAGCCCGTGACTGGACAGCTTCTTCGCCAGGGCCTTCTTGGCTCGATAAAATAAAGATTGGGCGCCGAATTCCGTGCACCCCATCAACCTGGCAATCTCTGAATACGGCATATCTTTGTAGCAGCGCAAAGCTAATATCGCCCTTTGACGGGGCTCTAACTCCAGCATGGATTGAAGGATAATGTCCTTTAACTCCCGATTGACCATATCGGCGACGACCATTTGGCTGTCTTCGGCCGCCATGTCGAAACCGGTCTTCGACAGGGAAACCGTTTTATGTCGCCACTTTCGGCCGTAATGACTGCGAATCTTGTTAAAGGCGATGCCCTCCAACCAGGCCAGGAACCGGTCGGCTTTTCTTAACTTATGAAATACCTTAAACATTTCCAAAATACACTCCTGAACAATATCTTGCGTCAAATCTTCCTCCAACGTCAGACGGAAGACATATTCGTATAGATGGACCTTCGCTATTTCAGCTAAACGATTCAGACAATCCTTGTCGCCAAGCTGCGCCTTCCTAACCCATTCGCCTTGCTTCTTGTTTTCTATCATGGACCTCTGTTAATTAAGTTTAACGAGAACGTAAAACTTGACGAAAATTCTCGATAATTTTCTTTTTTTACACTTCGTAGCATTCCCATCGACTCAACCGGCTATGGCTTATATATCGAATCCTTCTTCTCAGAAAAACTTTCCACAATCTACATTTTCCGAACGTGATGCGTCCCGCATAAACACTCGTCTATCATAAGTATAACACAGTTCAGTACGGCACGAACAAAAAATCCGCTCGCGACCCTCTCTCGCGTGTTCAGACCCGGACAACTCGCTTTTTTCTCGCTAAAAAGGCACACTCTGAGTATAGTAGTGCGATGAGAATTATCGCCGGCTCCAAACGAGGAATGACGCTATTAAGCCCGAAGACGCAGGTCTCCCGGCCGATCACGGACCGGGTCAAGGAATCGCTTTTTAGCGTGCTGTACAAATACGACCTTCCGGCTGACGCAACGGTGGCCGACGTGTTCTCCGGCGTCGGCTCGCTGGGATTGGAAGCCCTGAGCCGAGGGGCGAAATGGGTGACCTTTGTCGAAAAAGATTTTAATATTCATGCTATTTTAAAAAAGAATATCGAGAGGTCCGGCTTCGTGAAGGAATCCAAAATCATCAGAGCAAACGCCTTCACAACCGGCGCTCCTCCCAATCCCCGCCAAGACGCGTACGATCTTGTCTTTGTGGACCCGCCTTATGCGGCGACAATGAACGCGGGTGAAGGTTCGGCGTTGGCCGGGCTGATGGACATCCTGATCGATCAAATGAAAACCGGCGGGATCGCCGTCGTCAGAACCAGCCATGAAGTAACTCTCCTGGATCGGTATGGACCGTTTCAAATCGCAGAGCGGCGTCGATGGGGAACAATGAATGTAAACATATTCACTAAAAGAGAATGTAATACTTCAGAAAATGACGAATAAACAGGCCGCCATACATATTATTAAACAATTACATCGTCACGGCTTTCAAGCCCTGTTAGCCGGCGGCTGCGTTCGCGATATGCTCCTGGGCCGACGGGCCAATGATTATGACGTCGCGACGGATGCCAAGCCGCCGGACGTGATCAAACTTTTCAGACGGACACTCAACGTCGGCGCCAAGTTCGGTGTCGTGATCGTCCTAATCGAAAACCGGCAGGTGGAAGTGGCCACGTTCAGAACGGAAGCGGATTATTCCGATGGGAGGCATCCCGGCTCGGTCGAGTTCGCCAGTGCCGCCGAAGACGCCAGTCGGCGGGACTTCACCATCAATGGGATGTTTTACGATCCCCTGCGAAAAGAGGTCATCGACCACGTGAACGGACAGGCCGACCTTAAACGCCAAATTATTCGAACGATCGGCGAGCCTGCCGAGCGATTCGCCGAGGATTACCTACGCATGTTGCGGGCCATCCGGTTCTCCACCCAGCTCGGATTCCCCATCGAGCCGACGACGTGGTCGGCGGTTTGCCGCTACGCGAAAGAAATCACGAACATCAGCGGCGAACGCATCGCCATCGAATTGGAAGATATCTTAGCCCATCCCAATCGCGCTGCCGGGGCGTCGATGCTCATCGAAAGCGGTTTGGCTAAAGCCGTCTTCTCCGGCTTTACGGGCAACCAGGCGAAACTATCGATAGACATTCTCAGCCAGCTCCCCAAACGCCTTGATTTCCCTCTGGCCTTAGCCGCCCTCTTCGCCGGCTGCGAAACACAATTTGCTATCGAGTGCTGCGAAGTCTTGAAATTAAGCAAGAACCAAAACAATCACATCAAATCCCTCCTGATCGACAGAGGCAAACTGCTTGATGAAGAAATGTCTTTAGCTGCATTGAAGAAGATTCTCGCCAAGCCGTACTTTTGGGATTTATTCGAACTACAAAAGGCCATCCGAAAAGCGACAGATCAAAATATTACGGCATTAACGAAACTACGAAAAAGAATCAAGGCCCTGGGCGATGTGGACTTGCAACCCAAACCGTTGCTTAATGGTCACGATCTCATTCGCCTCGGCGCCATACCCGGCCCGGCCCTCGGTCAATTAGCCGAAGAAATGTACATCGCCCAACTCGAAGGCGCTTTGCAAACGCCCCAGCAAGCCGAAGAGTGGGCACGCCACTGGCTCCAAAAATACACAACTCATTACTGATTCGTTTTGACAAATGGTAAAAATGATGTATAATACTAATGTATTATAGTATTTAAGGTGCAGTATGGTACGAAAGCAAATATATTTAACAGAAGATCAAAGTGGCGAATTAGCTGCAATTGCTAAGAGCGCCGGTAAGAAGCAAAGTGAGCTTATTAGAGAAGCTATTGATTTATTCATCGATCAGGCAGGTAACAGTCACAGGGAATCGGTGTTACGCAAGACTGCTGGAATGTGGAAGGACCGAACAGACCTTCCCGATTTCAAGGCTATTCGAGCAGAATGGGACAGGAACTAACCATGTCCAGGCCGATACTTTTGGACACAGATGTTCTTATTGATTTTTTCCGGGGTTACGAAAGGGCCGTGGTCTTTATCAATACCTACAAAGCTCGGATCATCCTGTCATCTATCGTTGTGGCGGAATTATATGCCGGAGTGAAGGGAGATGCGGAGGAAGCTGACTTACATGAATTTATATCCCTCTTCCGTGTTGTCCCTGTTACTGCCGAGATTGCGAGAGCTGCGGGTCTTTACAAACGTGACTTTGGCAAGTCATACGGTGTTGGCCTTGCCGATGCCATTCTGGCTGCGACCGCAAAAGCCCAAAATGCAGAATTGAAAACGCTTAACATTAAGCACTATCCTATGCTGAAACATCTCAAGCCAGCCTACAATAAGTAGAAAGCCAACTGATATATCATCCAAATCAAGCTAACATTACAAACATTTTATACAGACATAAGAATTGATGCACATTTAGCTCCATAAGTATTCGAATCACCTATGATTCTTTGTCGACATCATAGATTAAACGCGAATTCACAGCCATGAGTATTGATATGGAACTATCTATTGTGCTATTATGAGCTTGATCGCGTGCAGGAGTCATATATATGAATCCGAGCAGGAAACACAAATTCAACCTAATGAAGGGAGAAACAATGCACAGAAAACATATCATGCTTTCATTATTTGTTTTATTCTCCTTATTATTTTTGGAAAACAATTCATCTTCTTGCACCGCCGGAGAGTTATCCGTGGGTACGGCGAAAATCAATATCACACCGACCATAAAGGAATCGATGGGCCAATTTACCGGAGTACATGACGATTTCTTTATAAGAGTCATCGCATTGAGCGATGGCAATAAAAAAGCCGCACTCATCGCGACGGAACTGAAATGGATTGCAGATCCGCTTTGGGAGGACATCACAAAACGTATCGAGGAAGAAACGGGAATCGAGAAGGAATACATCTTCTTGAGCGCGATTCATACCCACAGCAATCCGCCGGCCAGAGTGTCTTCTTCGTCTTCTGACGAGGTCGTTGCTTACGTCAAAGAGCTGAAAGAAAAATCAGTAACCGCTTTACAAGACACGCTAACTCATCTCAAACCGGCCCGCATCGGCGCGGGAAAAGGGGAATGCAAAATGAATATGAACCGCCGAGCCCGGACGCCCAAGGGAGAAATATGGCTCGGCAAAAACCCCTACGGCCCCTGCGACCACGAAGTCGGTGTCTTGCGGATTGACGACGAAAAGGGACACCCCATTTCGATTATGGCCAACTGGCCCTGTCACGCGGTGGTTATGTGGCCCAAACCGACGCTGATGACCGGTGACTGGCCCGGTGCGGCGGCCCGTTTCGTCGAGAAAGAATTCGACAACGGAATCATCGCCCCCGTCACCATCGGGGCTTCGGGCGATATCAATCCGATTTATATGGTGCCGGAATCAAATTTTCACACACGACTCCAGGAAATGGAAATCACCGGCATCTACGTTGGCGAAGAAGCCATAAGAATCGCTAAGGATATCAGAACTTATCCTCATGGACGCATTAGTGCGTCACAACGCGTTCTTACGTTGCCGGGAAAGAAACGATGGAAATCGCATATCCCCCAGGAAAACGAGCCCGGCGAGGATTTTCACGTTCGCCTGTCCGCTTTGAAGGTCGGTACGATTGTTTTTGTCGGGATCGGCGGAGAGATGATGAATGAAATAGGAACGAACCTGAAAGAACGATCCCCTTATAAACATACTTTTGTGATCACCCATTGCAACGGCAGTTGTGGTTATATCGTCACCGATGAAACGTTTAAAGAAGGAGGCTATGAAGTCCAGGGTTCCAGAGTGATGCCCGGCACGGAAAAAATCCTGCTTGATAACCTGCTTGAAATGATTCATCAGTTATAGCAGATTCGAGAACATGACATCGTCGAACGTCACTGTTAGAT
>JAFGTG010000330.1 GCA_016934255.1 Sedimentisphaerales bacterium | reverse complement strand
GAAAAGGAGAAAAGGCAGCCAGAACAGGGCCGCAACTGAGTAGCGCAACAGGTTTTGCGTCCAGGAATCGAGGTGTCCGGTCAAATATTTGATGAAAATCGGTCCCAATGACCAGAAGGTCAATGCACCAAGACACGCAAACGTCGCCGTAACGTTAATTCTTCGAATATGATGATCTTCACTCAACAAGAATCTCCAGAATTTCGATTGAAGTTTCGGGTAAAGCCCCCCAAGGGATTGCCTAAGACATCATTTCAATCGCAAGCGCCGCGACGTCCTCACAGGCTTTCTTTTGAGCCAGCGGCACCGTCAGCTTTGTCAGTTCGTTACTGACCTGAGTCAGCGTTTCATTGTTCTCTATAAGCTGTTCAATCGCCGCCACAATCGGATCTATCGAGGTGAAATAGGGCATAAACTCCGGCACTAACGCACCGTCGCCCACGCCGCTTTGACGTGTCGATGCCCCCCGGCTGCTCAGGATATTAACGAGGGACAGGTATTTCGTTTTCACCAGCCATCGGCCAACCAAATGCCACAGAATCCTGCTGGACTGATACATAATGACCATTGGGCATCCGGCCGCGGCAACCTCCAGGGTGGCGCTGCCGCTGGTGACAATCGAGAAGTCGGCTTCGTTAGCGGTTTTATAAACCGAATCCACACTGTATTGACACTCGAAGCCGGGAATCTGCGCCGCCCGGAGAATCTCTTCCCGCCTGGAATCCACCGCCACGGTAACAAAAGTAGCGGCGGGATACTTCTTTTGTATGCGCATCGCGATGTGCTGCATCGGGCCCCAGAGCGAATCGATCTCGGCCGGACGGGAACCGGGCATAATCGCGAATCGGGCTTTATTCACATCAAAATGGGTATATTTTTCATGATGGGCCGAGTCGATCTGCAACGTATCCAGTAGTGGATTGCCCACAAAAACGGTATCCACACCTCGACTCCCAAACCAATTCTCCTCAAAGGGGAGCAGACAACAGAGCTTGTCACAGCACTTGCGGAGTTTGCCGATGCGCCAGCCGCCCCAGGCCCAAAGCTGGGGCGCCACGTAGAAAAGCGTTTTGGCGCCTGCTTTTTTCCCCGCTTTCGCTACGTGAAAATTAAAGGAAGGCGAATCACAAACAATCACGAGATCGATATGATTTGTTCTTATGAAATGATCGATCCGCTTGATGAGCTTATAATAACGAACCACCTGGCTGAAGGCTTTGTAAATCATCGCGGCCCGGCCAACCGTGTTCTCCAGTAAGTGACAGCCGGCCGCCGCCATTTTGGGGCCGCCAATCCCGAAAAACTCGATTTCATCACCCTTTCGGCGTAGCGCCATAATCAAACCCGCACAATGCGTATCCGCACTCGGCTCAGCGGCGCTGACGAACACACGATATTGTTTCTTTTCCTTTAACATCGGTGTACTTGTTAACAACATTTCAGAAAAACAGCAATACTAATTTTGACCGGTTTCATGCCTTGTCCGAGATTGGAAAACAAAAAAACGATGTCACTACATAAGCCCCCCTCAGAACAAATTCACATCAAAACGCTCTTGTATTCCCGTGACGGCAACGACCGTTTTAATTTGTCTTGCTTTCTCTCTCTGCCTACAATCCGCTTTCGCCGAATGGGATCTTTTCTCTGCTCACGAGAAAGAATTCCTGTCGGACGATGCGCCAAAAGACCTCCCCGGGAAAGGAACTGAAACATCCGTTATAGTCATCACAGACAACGGATCTATTCGGGATTTAAACGTCAAACTCAATATCACGCATCCCTATTACGCCGACCTGTACGGCAAAAACATCGAAGGAGAAATCCACGAAGAAATATCTGGAAGAAAGACGGGGGTTGTAAATCCGCAATTTACAGCCCCCTGTTATCATTCTGCTCCATGAGAAAGATTTAAAAACCGGATTGTAAAATTTGAAAAAAACCAAATATTTTTTTAGACAATCGCTTTCGGTTCATTTTCAAAAAATGTATCTCTTTCCCAAATAACAACTTACATGAATACTCGTTATTGACAAAGGCTTTCGACCGAACATTTTTCTTTATTCGAATCTTGACTTACTCCCAAAAACCGTGTAGCATAAAAAAGTGGTGCAGCGATGCTGTACTTTGGGACGAAGCGATGTTAGCCGGGCGGTTGCCTGCCTATGGGGCCGTTAGCGACTTAAAGAAGAAAGGACGGAATGTCTGACGCTGATAACAGCATTTCAGGCGGAAATAATGGGACAGACGTCCACAAAAGAGTAGGATTAGCCGCGGAGGTTTTTGGAAAATATGGCGATGAGATTCTTGCCGTGATCCGTTTTAACGTTGACGATCAGTCCAGTGCAAACGATATCTTTCAGGATTTTTTCGTTTCGCTTGTACGTAAACCCATTCCTCCGTATATTAAAGATGTCAAAAGATACCTTTATAAGGCGGTTACGAATGATGTGATTGATTTCTCGCGTCGATCCCGGAATCGTCAAAACAACGCTCAAGAATATGCGTATATTTACAAATATCGCCTTACAGAGGAAAATCCGCAGGAGATGATGGTTCATGCGGAAGAAACGACAAGAATGTTACAACTCGTTCAAAAACATTTACCCAAACATGAAGCCAAGGTCTTTTATAAACGTTGTGGCGACGGACTCAGCACCGCGGACACGGCCAGAGCACTCCGGCTGTCTAAAACAACGGTGTCCCATTATCTTTCCGTTGCGACGAAAAAAATTCGCCAAATGATCACGAATAAAAAGGATGTTGCTGAATGATCTCTCAAAATCCTTATTCCAATTGTATGAGCGCCCGGCTGTATTTCTATGATTTCCTGCATGAGGAAACCAAGACAGACATCCCCGAGAGCACGTTGAGTCACATCACCGACTGCCCGGATTGCCAGGCTGAGATTCATCGGCTGGACGCCCTGCTGTCGAACGCCAAGAACATACACGACAATCGGAAAAACTCTCGGAATACCGCCATCACCTCCTTGCTGAAATTCCATTTTTCTTACGTCAACGAGTCGGTCACATGCAGCATAGTCAAACCCTTTCTCGCCAGTCTGGCCGATCCGTTTCTCCGGCTAACGATACCCACCCCCATCACCGAGCATATTGTAAAATGCCGGCAATGCCGCGATGATCTCCATACCCTGGAAGATTTACATCTAACGCATAAACAATTATGTCGATTAGGCCAAATTTTAGCCCAAATGCCGACCGAAGATACCGTCAGTTGCTCGGACGCCCGGAAAGCCATACCGGACGTCGCGTCCATGGTGTTCGGCCGAACGAACGCTGAAACGCTCAAACACCTGTCCACCTGTCCCGAATGCCGAGAGAGACTGTTCAGATATCGCGAAGAATGGCTTCTGGAATCATCGGAAAGTGGAATAGACCCGGTCGATATCCCCTGCAAAGCGATTTCATCCAGCGATATCTTCGATTATGCCTTACCGTATGGGATCGACCCGTCCGATGACGAGTACGCTGAATTTCGTGAGCCTTTCGCGTCGCATCTGGGTGGATGCCCGACATGTATGTCGAAAGTGCAAGAGCTTCTGCAAACGATCTACAAAATTACCGAGCGGTCCGAATCCGGCGTGGTTACCGTCTATCACGTGGACGAACCCGTTACGGCCGAGACGGAATCGCAACAGAGTAAAACGATCAATTTCACCGAACGATTAAGACAGACAGCCTCGTCGCCGAGGGTGAGACTCTGGCTTAAGGCCAGCGTGGCGGCCGCCGCGGTTCTGGTCATAGGTCTGAGTGTCATGCTCAATGAACCCACTGTCGAAGCGGATTCGTGGGATCAGATAAGTACGGCCATCAAGAACGCCAGAAACCTCCATATCTCAACCTACTATTACTCGGCCAACGGAGAACAATTAATCGAGGAGAAATGGTTCTCGCGATTCTTTGGTCTGTATATGTATAGGGACAAGAAAAGATGTGATCTATTAGACTTTCCGAATAAGCTTCAAATAATACGGAATCTTGATAATAACTCTGTTGAAAAAAGTGATCTTCCAAATAATGAACTACAAACTGAAATCGAAAAAAACACAGCCATGTATTTAAATCTTCTCCCGTTTGCACGTTTGTCTGATGCCCCTAAAGGGACAACATGGGAACGCGCCAAAGGCAATGATAAAAAAATAACCGATGAAAATAGTACAGTTACTGACTTGGTGTTTACTGAAACATCCTTACGTGATTCCCAGAGAACCTATAAGCGGAAGTTTTATATTGATCCTAAGAAAAGTATTCCCTATAAGATTGAAATATACAACAAAACATCTAAAAATGAAGATTACACATTAGAAAACAAAATAATCGTTGAACAAATAAGCGATAGCCAAATGCAAGACGCTATCGACAACGCTTTTCATTAAGAGCTTTCATTCCGGAACCCAAAGAGGACTTTTATCCCGATAACCGTCAAGTCGCTTCTCTACAAAGAAATCATTAGCTTGTTTTCGATCAACGTTTCCACCGACAAAACCCACATTGACTGTTTTGTTGGGATGACGGCCATCGACTGCATCCCGATCCTGGCCGGGCATTAAATGTTTTTCTTTATTGATCGTAAGACCAGGGATATAAGCCGTCCCCCCTCCCCGATAATCCTCCAAAAGAACAGGAGGAATATCCGTCGCGTGCCACCAGTTTGTTACGCTGTAACCACAGTCCACAATCAGTAATGTCCGTTCGGGTTGTGGTATCTGATCTTTACTCAAAGGCGCTCCGGCAAACTCATTTAGGCTTTTAGTAATCCCAGGGGTTGTGCATATCGATTGATTTAAACCATAATTACCATAAAGAAGATTATTTTTAAGACTTGGATTGTCGAGTGACTTCGAAGGACACAAGAGCAATTTTTTCTTCGTTTCATTATACCCCTCCATCAAGTGAAACCACCACCATCCCATTTTATCTTTTGTAGCATCACCCACAAATCCTCCCGGAGGTTCGGTAAATTGATTTATGAAACTATAAGGAAATGTCTCATTGTTCGTATCATACATGATCAAATCGAGCGTTACCTGTCGGATGCGAGAGCGACATAAAATCGCCCTGGCCCGTTGCCTTATACTCGATAACACAGGGATAAAAATACCTAAAAGCAGAAGGATCATAGCCATGACGACAAGCAATTCGATAAGTGTAAAACAGGCACGCTTCATATTAGTCTATTTTACACCCATCTTTTTGATGCGCCAATTCGGAATGGAATTATCTTTGCGTGTTAATTGCATAAAAGGCAGGTGAGTGGTCGGTTCTCACCCGCCCTGTTTTGATGCTTAAATGGTACGACTACTCACAAGCGTACATATATGAAAAGTGCCACTCCCCCGTGTAACAATCATTTCTCCAAGAACTTAAACAGGGGGCTTCCGCACAACTGAGCATTTTACTCATCAAGCACATCCCGCTCTCGGCTTCTTCACAGCCCCATCTTTCGGGATAATACTCATAAGAACCATCACAAAAATACGAACAAAAATAGACATCTTCTTCCTGGAGAAGTTCCGAACAGGTGTAACCATCCCCACCGCTAATGACTCGAAGCTCGGTATCGGCAATTTCACTGAATCCATCCGGAATCGCACCGTCGGAGACCAACAGGACGGTGCCCTCGGTCCAATCCATGCCGAGAAAGTGAATGTTGGCCTGATAGCAGAACCTGTCACTCGCCAGATCGACACACCATACATGGCTGTTATCGATATCCCCCAGCACGACAAAATGGTTCTTGCCCGGGAAGTGAAGGATGGCCTGGCAGCCGTTCAGATTCTTCAGTCCCTCAACGTCGGTCCGAACGGCCCGGGCATGAAGGCCCATATTAATCGCCATATCCTTCATCGCCTTCAGACTCGTGCCGCCGGTGTTATCGACCAATCGGGCAAGCTGCTGATCGGTCATGTCCCTGCCCAACTGCAAAGCGGCATATCTTAACGCAACCGTGGCGCAGTTTTGGGTTCGGGTGCCCCGTGAAGCGATAACATTCAATCTCTCCGACAAGAGCGCATCCATATCGAGCATCGGCGTATAACGGTACGTCAACGCCCGATTGCTCAGAGGAGAATGATACTCGATCAACGCATCCGGCTCAAAAGCAACACTAAAAGCGCTCAGCACGGGAGTGCTCGTGCTCACCGAACTGAAGCTCCAAACGTCGTAACCCAACAGCTTGTTCGTCCATCGATCGTATTCTTCTATTGAGATGGCCATCGGAACCCAGCGGCCTGAAATAAGGCGGTGGTTTGCATATTCCGTCGAGGTCGTTGTTTCAGATCTTTCCTCCAAGGTGGAAATGAGCGCGTAATCCATTTTCGGATTCATCACTAAAAGCACTGTACTATCCGACATTTTTAGGGTCAGGTGGATCTGCGTCCCACCGACAACGTCCTTCTCTTCGCCCGAGGAACTTATCGAGGAGAGCCTGCTGTAAGTGAAATCATTATATCCCCAGGGAATGACTCCGGCCGTTAAGGGACCACTGACCACATGCGGGAGCCGGCCTTTCGTATCGACCAGGGCGTAGTTGGCCGACCGAGAATACAAGGTATATTTGCTACCATCCCAGGTAAACGCACGACTGCGATTCCAATCCATATTAAACTCTTTGGTCATGTAATTGTTCGCCAGCGACGCGTCCGGCCGGACCGAATCCGTTCGGGATTTAACGTCAATCTCCCAATTGAACCGGCTGCCGTCATACTCGACAAGGACCGTTGAGTTCATCGTGTATTCGTTGGATAACTCGTAACGAACGTTGAACGGTATCGCATCGAGCAGCATCTTTTGCAGTTCTTCGGTCAATACCCGTTCATTGGGATTGTTTTGGTGCTCCTGAATTGCTTTTTGGATCTGGCTGTTGATCTCAGACGAACTTGTCGTTTCAGGTGCGCGATACTCTTCGTGAGTCGCCCGAATCGTCCCTTCGGATATCCAGGCATTGGTCGGCCGGCTCGTTAACTCCTCGAAGATCGCCAGGATCTCCGCTTTCTCAAGTTGTCGATCCGCAAGGGCAGTGCTCCCCAGCAACAACAGAGAAATGGTGGTTATCGCAAGATGTTTGGCCTTCATAATGACCTCCTCTCAACACAGACTAAGGTTAGTAAAACCGGTTCCCGAACAATACGTATTGCCAGGAAATCCCGTCCCAAAACAATTTCGGGATCAGGACACATTAGTTCCTTTCTTCAATTCATAAAGCGATATTGAACTGCGAAATGTTGATGATCTTTTTTAAAAAAATATAAAAAAAGTAAAAAAATCAAAATGATCCTTAAAGTAAATATGAAAGCAAAATCGCGTTTACCGACCCTTTTTCGTGGAAAAGAGGACTTTTAAATCTTTTTCACCCACTTTTCCTCTATGATTTAACTATATATCAATAAGCCCCCGCCCCCCAACAAACTGACCGCCTACCCTCCTTTATTCCCTCTGTAATTGCGATTTTCCCATAGAGGGGATAGAATGCCTGTGTTTTGAAAAGAATATCGAAAGCCCATTATTAAGGTAGGATTATGAGTACAAAAAACCGTCGGGATTTTCTTAAATTGTCGGCATTGGAATTCGCCGGGGGCGGCGTTTTGGCAAGCGGCCAATGGAACAGAACAGCGGCGGACAATACAGTTCAGGACGCTATCCGCGAGCCGTCTCGGATATTGCCTGTGTTTGCGGAAGCGGATATTTGCATCCTGGGAGGAAGCTGCACGGGTGTTTTCGCCGCTATCCGGGCGGCCCGGCTGGGCGCCAGCGTCGTCCTGATCGAAAAGCAAAACAGCTTCGGGGGGACCGCCACAAACTCCATGGTCAACGTCTGGCACAGCCTGATGGACACGGGATTCAAGAAACAGATCATCGCCGGACTGACGCTCGAAGTCATCGAGCGGCTAAAAAAACGCGGCGTGGTGGAATTTGACCAGGGCAGCGCCAGCGTCGGATGCGGCTTCAATTCCGATGAGATGAAAATCGAACTGGATGAAATGATCCAGGAAGCGAGCGTGAAGCCCTACTTGCACACATTCTTTTCCATGCCCTACGTAAGAAATGGGCAATTGGAAGCCGTGATCGTCGAGAATAAATCAGGACGAGGGGCAATCAAGGCAAAAATGTTCGTCGATGCAACCGGCGACGGCGATCTGTGCCATCGGCTGGGATTGGAAACCTATACCCGGGAGCATTTACAGCCGCCAACGACCTGTGCGAGATTTTCAGGTTGGGATTCGGTCCACCACTTTAGCCAACTATTCCGCGAGCATGGCGAGGAATTCAACGTCCCGTTGGGCTTTGTATGGGGACAAGACGTACCAGGCTCCGAGGTGTATATGCTGGCGGGAACTCGCGTCTATGGGGCGGATTGCAGCAACGCGGAACAATTGACCCAAGCGGAAATGGAGGGAAGACGACAAGTTCGTGCATTTATGGATATGGTACGTAAATATCAGCCGAAAAGCCATGTCGTGCTACAAGCCCTTCCCTCGCAAATAGGCATAAGGGAAACGCGACACGTAAAGTGCCAATATCAATTGAAAGGCGACGATGTTTTATACGGAAAGAGATTCGAGGATGCGATTGCGAACGGTAGCTATCGCGTGGATATCCACCACCAGGACAAGCCGGGCTTGACTTTCAAATACTTGGATGGAACGCAATCGTACAGTCGTCCCGGCTATCCGTCCGTCAATGGTCGATGGCGAGAAAAGACGGTGTCGAATCCCACATTCTATCAGATTCCCTTTCGGTCTCTTGTCCCGGGGAAATACGATAACCTTGTCGTAGCGGGCCGAATGCTCGATGCGGACCTGGTGGCGTTCTCCGCGGTCAGGGTCATGGTGAATATGAATCAAACGGGCGAAGCCGCCGGCACTGCGGCGTATTTGGCTTTGGACAGCAATACCCCAATACCCGCACTGAATGCGACAACAATCAGGAAGAATTTAGCAGAAAAAGGGTCTATTGTCATATGACCAATTCGTTTCAATCACGGAAACCAGAAATCGACGATGTCATCCCTGCGAAGGCAGGGATGACAACAAGAATCTGTCAGTTTGAGTATTTAACTTTACACCGTCTTGTGAATGAAATGAATGAGGAGACAAACAATGGCCTATCGAAATTTCTTCGCGTGCGTGTCTTACACGGTGGAATCACATCTCTCTAAACAACGTCTGGGATCGACCTTATGTCTCCTGATGATACTTCACTGCACATGTCACGGGGTAAGCTCGATCCCTACTGGAGTAGAATTTCAGCGGGACACCCTCTATCGCTCCGACGGGCACGGCGACAACTGGTGTATCACATGGGCCGCAGACGATTCACAAATCACATCGATGGACGACGGCAACTGGCTGGGCGGTAAGAAGAGTTATCACAATCACCTTTATCGTATCATTGGTGAACCGGATAATTTCAAGAGGGAAGATATCACTCAATATCCCCAGTTCGAGTGGGGAACCGGAAGCTGGTTCGGATACGGCATCGTCTCGGTCGATGGAGTTCTCTACTCGGTGATTTCCAAAACGCCCGCCAATCGATGGTCGGGCCCGTTCCGGGGCATCAAATTATTGAAATCGCAAGACAACGGAAAAACATGGTGCCGGGTCAATCAGTATGGCAACGAACGAAACATCGGACCATCGGATGAAGCGCGTAATGACGTAAATGCCGATGAAATGTTCTTTTTAGAAGAATTCGGATTGCCCCACAAAACAAAAGTAGCCTACCCGTTCTCCTTCGTGGATTTCGTGAAACACGGAAAAGATAACTCGGCCGCGAAAGACGATTATCTATACATTTATTCTCCGGAGGGAGCGCATGCCCACAAGCTGTTGCTCGCCAGAGTGCATAAGAATAAGTTGGGCAATCGAAACGCCTGGGAGTATTTTCAGGACTACGACAATAACCAGGCCGTATGGACGAGTGACATCACCAAGCGGAGCTATGTGCACGTTTTTCCCGAAAAGAGCAAGGACGGCCACTATTTCGGATGGTATTCCTGGCTGCCCTCGGTCGTCTGGAACGAAGGTCTCGGATTGTACATCATGGTCAACGGCGGCACATACGCAGGGCGCGAGATGACCGACTCCGACAAAGATTATTACGACGCCTGGATGCACACACGTACAGGCAGCCTGGGTCTCTGGTATTCAGAGAATCCGTATGGTCCGTGGCATCAATTTTTCTACACCGACTACTGGACCGTCGATGATCCCGGGAACCGGACCTATCAACCCAAACTCTCACCCAAGTGGATCGGCAACGACGGCAAAGAAATGGTACTGATCTGGTCCGACGCCATGAAAAACAGTTCCGGTAAATCCCATACCGTCAATTACCGATGGAATCACATGAAGATGACCATTCAGACCGGACGTCATCAACCGCAATGATTACAAAGTTACTGTTGCGGAAAGTAGAAAATTCACATGTCACCCCTGCGAAGGCAGGGGTCCAGGACGTGAAAAAATGGATTCCCGCCTTCGCGGGAATGACACGGAGTGTTTCCACAACAATCACTGTATAGGATCAGATCTCCCATCCCTTGCGAAAATGACCGTGGATGATCGGCTCTATTTCAGGTGCGTTGGTCACCTTCATGTTCGGTCCGTCCCAATGCAACGTCTTGCCGGTTCGTAAAGCGACGACTCCGAGCAGGACGATCTCAGTCAGGCAAGCGCCGTAATCGAAATTCGAGCTGGCCGGCGGGCCGCCCTTGCACGCATTGATCCAGTCGCGATGATGGCCCTTGGAGCGGGGAATCGTTGCCGGAGGGAGCGTGTATTCCCGCATCTTTTTCTCGGGGATAATCCGCGGAGACGCACTCCATACTCCCGACAGAATGGCTCCCTTCTCACCCACGAGCAGCGACCCGCCGTTATGGGGTAGCTCCCGTCCGAGCTCCAGGCAATCGGGCCGGGGCGGCCGTATCCCGCCGTCGTACCAATACAAATCGACCGGCGGCTGATCGCCTCGCGCAGGAAATTTATAGTGACACGTGGAGGCGATAGGCGTCGTTTCCTTGCTGAGCGGTGTGGAACTGGCCTCGACCAACGTGGGGTACTTCAAATCCAAGGCCCATACGGCGGTATCCAGCGTGTGGCATCCGAAATTACCGAGTTTCCCGCCACCGAAATCCCACCAATAATGCCACATCAGCGGCGCATAGGCGGGATGGTACGGCCGTTCAGGGGCCGGTCCCAGCCAGAGATCCCAGTTCAATCCCTCCGGCACGGGTGGCGTTTCCTTTGGACGCTCGGTAAATTTCGGCATACGATTCTCCCCGGCCCATACATACACTTCACGTATATCACCGATAGCCCCGTCGCGAACCCATTCGACAGTTCGCCGAATGTCATCCGTGGAATGGCCTTGATTACCCAACTGCGTGGCGACCTTCGCCTCATGCGCCGCTTCGGCGATCCGGCGCGACTCGTACACCGAATACGTCAGAGGCTTTTCGCAATAGACGCCCTTACCCGCGCGAATCGCCGCCATACTGGCTACGGCATGGACGTGATTCGGAGTCGCCACAAGGACAGCGTCGATATCTTTGCCGGATTTTTCCAGCATGACGCGAAAGTCGATATACACCTTACAGCCGTGCGATCCTTCGGTGCCGGCTTTTTTGTGGTGCTCTTCGATGGCCTTCATAGCGGGTCCTCGACCGCCATTGTGCCGATAGTAGAGATCGCTGTTGTCCCAAAATTGAGCCGGATCGGAAATCGCCGTGATCTTCACATCGTCGTGTTGCAGGAGCGCCTTAATATTCGTGATCCCCTGTCCCCCGGTACCAATGACCGCAACGTTCAACTGATTACTCGGCGGCACACGCTTCGATCCGCCCAGAACACGTCTGGGAACAATGGTAACTGCAGCCAATGTTGCCGATTTAGCGATAAATTGCCGACGGCTGAAATGTCGTTCTTTACGCATCATTTGAATTCCTTAATTATCATTTGTGAATATTTGTAGGAATGACGGGAGCACTAATGGCCGGTAATTTTGGCGGCGCGACCTCCGAATTATTGACTAAATACTGAAACATCAAATAGTCAACCAGTTCGTGATAGGCATACCCGACTTGTTTTAAGCAATGCTCCGCATAAGTATTTAAGAACCGTTCAACACCCTCGATCCCCTTTTTATTAAACACGTCAACGGCTGTCTTTTCCACAGATGTCTGCGTGTTGAAAAATGCCGCTTCCGCAGGTCTGAAAACGCGTTGAATATCTTGAACCACCTCCTGATATCTCAGATTGTTCGCCAGACTGAATACCAGCCGGAAGTTCCACTGAACCTGGTCCCGATTGATCCGGGTATAATCCGGCGGACAATCCCACGGATCCGGCAAATCCGTCACTCCCGCATAGATCGGAACGAAACAACTTGTATAGGCCGGTCCATAAGCAAACCATAGGCAATTCCCAATCGCGTCCGGCAGCCAGTCTCTGTGCTGTGCGACCAAAACATACCCACTGGTCGGCGTGCACAAGGCGCGATTTGGCTTG
>JAFGTG010000329.1 GCA_016934255.1 Sedimentisphaerales bacterium | reverse complement strand
TCGAGCAGGTAGCGGTTGACGGAGGTGCCCACGCCGAAGCTGAAGATTCGACTGGCGCCGAGACGCTCGTGCACCGCGGCGAGGATTTCCGCCTCATTGCCGATATAACCGTCGGTCATGAACGAAACCAGGCGAAACCGCTTCGGATCGTGGGCGAAATCCAACGCCGCTTTGATCCCTTCGATCATCATGGTCCCACCGCCGCCATGAAGATCTTCGACGTACGCAATCGCTTTGTGAATGTTGTCCCGCGTAGCCGGGACGGGATCGGGACCGAGCTGGGACGCATTGTTGGAAAAGCGAATGACCTGAAATGTATCGTTCGGTTGCAATTGTTTCAGAGCGCGGGTGATCGCCTGCTTGGCCTTGGCGATGGGTTTACCGTTCATACTCCCGGAGCAATCGAGAACGAAGATCATCTCCATCGGCGCGCGTTTGAGTTGCGAAAGATTGTCCGGCGGATACAGCATTAACGTAAAGAATCCCACTCGCTTGTCGCGATGAGTCACCAGGGCCGTCTTGACGTTTTTGCCCGCGACCTTGAAGCGAAGGACGAAGTCTTTATTGGGGATGCTATCAAGCCGGCTCAGCTTGATGGTTCGCTTTTCGGGCGTCGCTGTGCTATTCGTAATGACATGGCTGGAACAGACCACCTTCTCGATGGCCACTCCGGCGTCGATATCCACGGCCAGCGAGATATCATGTCCACTTCGCTCACCCGGCTTGAGATACTGGACCTCGGTTTTCTGACCGGAGATACCGGCTTTCTCGCGAGCGACGGCGCCGACGCCATCCGTGGTGCCGGGAGGGTTGAAACGCGGCCCGACGACCATCGGGAACACGAACTCATACCAGCCATCCACGTAAGCCAGGGTATTGAAGTATTTGATATCGACATCGATGGCCTTGCCCGGCTCGATGTTCGCGACCTTCTGGGTGAAGATGTTCGGTCGCTCCTGGGTCAGAAGCGATGCGACATGCCCTTGCCTTCGGGCCTGTTGATAAATCTTCTCGGCCTCCTTTCGCTCTCGAATAATGCCCCGTATGCGGCGCTCGCCGATGGTCATAATGAATTCGTTTATCGCGGCATTTTGCGGTAGAGGAAAAACATACACTGCTTCGATCTTCTCGTCGTACGGATTGTGAAATTTCTGCGTTACGTTTACAGTGGCGATATAGCCGCTAATCTGTCCTTTGACGTCCGTATGTTTGAGGGGCAGGGGTATTTCTTTTTCTTCCTGGGGCCGCTTAGCCAACATGGCTCCGCAGCCGGGCGTGTCCTCATCAGCCGGGACGGCTTGCGTTTCCGACTTGGCGATGACCCAAATCTCATCTGCCGAGACATGAATGAGTTCTACTGGTAACGGTTTGTTACTGTGTGTTTTTCCTGCACTCATCGAGCAGATCGGGAGAGGAAGTTGACTTAAACCGGGCTTCTTGAGCTTTCGATCGTGACTTGGTCCTGGTCCAAACACGCTGCCTACGATGGGTTTATCAGCCGTTACTGGTTGTTTCCTGTCGGTCGGTATTGGTGTAGGGACCGAAGGGATAGGAGCAGCGACTAATTCGGGCGCACCGTCGCGCATATGAGCAACGATGTTATCCGAAGTTTCGGATTCGTCGCGTTTCTGCAATGAATCCCGTTCGGGAGCGTAAACAGAAGTGTCGGAAACCGTATCGGTCGCTTCCCACGTTTCACGTACTGGTTGTTCAGATGACGACTGCTCCATTTTCCGGGACACGGAACCTCCCATATCCGAGCAGCCGATAAAGAGATAGCTAACCAATACGATGAGTGTAAGGCCAAGAAAGATTGAGGTGATGAATGTTTTCTTTTTCACTTTTACTCTCCTTTTTCGTATGAGATTTTGGCGGGTATGTCTTTTCCATGTTCATCCGCGGCGACGACGAGCTTCAATTCGTATTCCGGCTCGACGTCTCCGGTGATTTGCAGATGGATCGTTGCGATTCGAGTTCGCTCTTTGGGCAGTTCACGTCCGGTGTTGAAAGCGGCAATGATGATCCGATCATTCGCCAGAGCGGCGGGATCGTAATACGGCGCTTCTTTGAATGCTTTATGCTCGCCGCCCTCAACGCCAACGATCTTAATCTGTCCGGCAGTTGCCTTCAGTTCGAACTGATAGGCTGCCAGAGACTGATTACCGGAATCGATGTAGATGTGTAATGGTGAAAAATGTACAGCAGACTCGTCGGATGGTTCGCTTGGAGCCGACTGGCTGGCCAAAACGGGAACCATCACGGAAACGCTGGTTAGGATGATAACCATTATTTTTTTCATTATAAGACTCCTTTATCCAAACGGACCGCGGCCAGAGCGACCATATCCACATCGCTACGATCCACCTGGCCGTCGCCGTTCATGTCCCATTCGGATTCAATGTGGCCGGCCTGTTCGATCTGTCGGGCCAGTGTGAAGGCGTCGAGAATATCCACCCGACCATTGTGATCGATATCGGTCGCTTGATATGTAACCGGTCGTTGATGTTCCCCACCCAATTCGAATGTTCTTGTGAGGAACAAACTGAAGGCAAAGATGATAACTGCGGCGGCCGCGGCGATTTTCCACGGGGATATCAAACGGATTCGCCGTTGTCTTGGTCGGGCGAAATGTTGGTGGGCTTGGTCCAATATGGCCCGGTCTATTTCCGGCGGTATAGTTGATGATGATTGATAAAGACCCTTGATGTCTTCCCTTAACTTTTCGGGAAGGCTCAGCCGGGATTCGTCATCATGATTGTCTATCGTTTTCTTCACGAGAATACGCCTTTTAAATATCCTTATTTTACCTGCATCGATTTCGCGGCCGTTTCGAGCTTGCCGGCATCCGTATCGAATTCATCTTTCGATCCCCATGCTTCGAAGATATAGACGTTTCGTTTTGATCTCCATTAACTTAAGCGCAGAAGCGGGCCGAAAAGTTGACAGAATATGAAAAATATTTTCAAAAATTTTATTCTGCCCTTATTCGAGGAAATAGTTCCTGGTCCGTTTGTCGTTCCGCAGGATGTCCAGGGCGTGATATAATCGGGATTTGATGGTGCTTAAAGGGATATCCAGTGCATCGGCGATCTCCGCAAGACGCATATCATCCACGAATCGCATCAGCAGAATCTCCCGTTGCTCGTCGGGTAATATACTTAATACCACGGCTAATTCCGAGCGCCCTTGATCTATTGGTTTTTCTTGATCGGTGGTTAATTGGCTTAGATCTTCGTTATCGGAGGAAAATCGGCGTTTTTTTGTACACATCGTCGTCGAGATATGTTTGACCGCCGGGTACAGAAAGGTCGTCATCGAGGCGGTCAGCTCGAAACCGGGGAATTTTCCAAGCAAGTATGTAAAGGTCTCCTGGAGAACATCCAGTGCATCGGCCTGATTGCCCGTCCATCGCCAGGCTAAGCGGTAAACCCAATCCCGGTACCGGTAATAAAGGGTTTCGAAGGCGTCCGGATCGCCTTGATTGGCTAAATTTACGAGTTCCCGGTCAGATTTCACGAAAAGGGGCCTTTCTGACGTAGAAAAAAACAAATGGCCGCATTATATGCCAATTTCAGCCGTAGGGACAGGTCCCTGTACTCCCTTGGGGACGCCTTACGGTGCTGTCCGTTTTCCATCGCCGGACACTATCCTATCACCGGACAGTCCTATCGCTGGATTCGGACGGCCACAGGGAGCCGTCCCTACCGAACGAAATGTTTGCACCGGTGTGAAAAAAACTGAACTTTTATTGCCCGATAACGTACCAATACCAGAGGCGGGCGAAATAATAAACTCGCCGGTAAAATGAGAATATAAATAAGGATTTTTAAGCTAAAGTTCAATCGCAACAAAGACGATAACATCGGACAAGTTCATAGAACGATTTTTTCTCCCCTCCGGAAAACATCGGGTAGTTCGGAGTAACCCGGATTCTCGATGTTTTCTTTTTTTTATGCCATCCGGGTATTTGCCATATCGATATAAACGACGGCTTTCTGATTCATATTATCTGCTGATAATATAAACTGTTTACCGTTGGGGGGCTCGACGTCGCGGACGGCCCGGGACCATTCGGACGCTTCCGGGATCTTCTCTGTAAGGCGATTCGGTAATCCGTTGAGAAGTTCCTCATTAAAAACATTTGCCTTCTTTGATCTGTATAGAGCGATATACAGCATATCCATTTCCACCAGATCGTTAAAGAAGTGCGTTCCGAGCGAAAGATCCGGGACCAGACCTTCGTGCATCGTGTCCATCTCGCAGAGGACGGAAACGGTGTTGATTTCCGCAAAGGAGACCGGTACTCCGAGCGACGGCGTACTCGATCCCCAGCGTCCGGGTCCCAAAAGGAGGATCGTTTGCTCTTTCACTCGGCCGGTAAGGTGGGTAAGTTTTCCAATCAAACGAGCCACCGAATAACGATCCCTTTCGGGAAGCATTCCGTAAAGCGACGGTACGACGTAAATGATCCGGTCAATGGTGAGCATTCTGCTTCGACCAATAATGCCCCCGTGGACGTCCATCATGACGTTCTTTTTTTCGATAGAAGGCCTGGACGCGGAAACCGTTCCGGCTTGCTTAATCAGAAAGGGTCGGCATTGGACAAGATTAATTTTATACCGGCCATCCTGCGTGAAATTCGCTGTAAATTCAGTATCCACATGACAATTATAGGTCTCTCTTAGGATTCGGAGCATTTCATACATATCGCTTGCGAAGGCTGTTTCGGAAAAAAGCCGTTCAAACGTGAGTACCCAGTAATGCGTATCTCGTCGAGGGCCGCGTCGTTCCGCCGCTCTATCGTAAGAGGCAAACATCTCAACGTCCAATTCCGAGCTTTGATTTGCCGCATCGACAAAGTCGCCTGAATTAAAACTGTTTTTCTCCAGGTCCAGAAAATCCATCCGTTTTTGTGCGTACCGCGCCGCATTGTCGAAGCCCGTCTCAGGACGACTGCGCGGTGTGTTTAAAGCCACGACCCGCGTATAGTCGTCATCGGACCGGTTGACGGCTCGTGTGCCCAGCCCGAAGACCAGACGCAGCATTCCCGCGTCGGGATCGATGCTCCCATCCCATACATACGGATTGTACGAAAGCCCGACGCCGGCAAGCTGCGGGAAAAAACGATGGCCATAGAGGCGCCCCGAGACTCTCTGGACCAGCAGAGCCATTTGCTCATCCCGTTCGAGAACGCTTCGTTCCGCCCGGTACATCAGCGCCTTTTCGCTCATACTGCTGGCGTAAATGAACCGTACCGCGTTGAGGAATGCGTCGAGACGCTGTTTGAGGGAACCCTGGTTGGTTAAAAAGACGCTTTCATATTTTCCGGAGAAGCTATTGCCGAAGTTGTCCTCCAGAAGGCTGCTGGAGCGTACGATGATCGGCGATTGGCCAAAGTAATCCAGCATATCCGAGAATCGTGCGATAATGTAGTCAGGGAAATTTCCCTGGAGGATCAGTTTTCTGGCTTCTTCGGCGCCGTCGAGTAACGTGGCCGGTTTTTTTTGATTTTGTCGTATCTGCCAGCACTTGTTATCAACGAGGAACGAATAAAAAATATCCGAGCCGATAAAGAACGAATCATGAGATTCGAGTAATTCCGACCAGCGGGGATCGCTCTTTTTAAGAATCGCTCGCGCGAGCAGCATCCCGACGGCCTTACCGCCCACCAATCCGGAGCCGATCAGGCGTTTCCAGAAATAGAGGAGATCCGAAAGAGAGAGATATTTCTCCGCCAGGGCCAGAATCCGCTCGTCGTGGGAAATCAATTGTCTGAGTTGACGACGAAAGACCTTTTCGATTGTTTTTTGAGAGCATTCGCCGCGGTGATAGGCGTCTAATAATTCTTCGGACTGAATGAACCTGCGGTCCCACATGCCCACCATTCGGTAGGAGGCGGACGGCAAACCCGGCCATGGTGTGGATCGTAATATCTCGGAGATGGCGGCGCTTTCCGTAACGGGAATGAAATGATCACCGTCCCAGACGTGGAGCATAAACATCGTGGGGGAGTGTCGCTGATCGACTTTGAGGGGATGAATGTAGATTTTTCCCTCGTGCCG
>JAFGTG010000328.1 GCA_016934255.1 Sedimentisphaerales bacterium | reverse complement strand
GAACGAATTGTTGTCGATATCCCATTGTTAACGCCTAAAATCAGGATCTCGGCATTATCCTCCAACGAGCGTTGCTTCATATCTTGCCATTGATTCGGATCGGGAGTCCATTGCGGTTCTCTTGTGATGACGTTTAAACGATCTTTATCATCCGGGAATGTGATGGTTACGAGCCAGGCATCAACGGCGGAGCCGTCGTCTGTCCACCGAAACGTCGGCGCAACAATCTCTGGCGGGAAAAGCGTTTCATTTTCAGGATAATGAATCGTTAAGCGGTCATAGAAGACGTTCTCTTCATATAGCTTTAACAAATTCTCCGCACTGAGATCGGGCATGCGGCGAATAATGATCAAAAAAGCCGCAAGAACCAGACATCCTGCGATGGAAGATAAAATAATATAAGTTAATGATTTACGCATCAATGCCTGCTATTCGCGAATTCGTCATGTTGTCGAGTCGTTTCATTCATAGCGAAAAGAACAATCCAAGAACTATTTTGTATATCGGACATCGTCAATTCAAGCTTATTTCCAAATGCGGTATATCCTGCTCATGCTCGTGAAGATAATTTTTATTGAGACATTTCCGATAATAAGCCACTTAAAATCGCTCAAACAGGATATTCAGTGACAATCTCTATAAAACGATATATCTTCTCCAATTCTTCTAATCTATCCATGTTAACATAGCCGATAAGATCATTGGTTGATGGAATGTTTTTTAAGGAGTCGATGAACGATGCAAGCTATGATTGAACAACGTAAAGACAGCCGGAGCAGTGTTTCCTGGCCGGTCAGTGTTTGGATACCGGAGGCGAACCGATTCGTCATCGGCCGGAGCTGCAATATCAGCAAGACGGGTGTTTTTATTATCCTTCCGATCACGGCGCCTGTTCGTACGGGTCGCATGGTTGAGGTGAATTTTCCTCGAACGGAAACCCTGGCCAAGGAAAAGGGGCAATTTGCACGCATTAAGGCCGGTCGCATCGTCAGAGTCGATCGTACTTCCTTGCTTGAAAACGCAGAAATCGGCGTTGGAATCGCTTTTGAATAAAACTTCGGGACGAAGATTTTACATCATCTCAACGGATTGAGAGCTCTTACTGGCCGTCGGAGCGACGGGGCAATGAAAGAGAAAAGTAAAGGCTGATGGTTTCGATCATCAGTCTTTTCTTTTTTGTCGTCTCCTTTACACGATTTTTAAAAATGTCTCAACACCAAACTGGAAAATCCATGCCTTCTCCTTCGTAAATCGTTATAATGAAGTCTTTTAAACGTTCGTCCTATAACGATTTACCCATGGATTCGATATTACAAACATTAGATTGTGACGTCATAACCGGCAAATCGCTGGAAATCCACGATTGCGGGCTTGTCGATTATCGACAAATACTCGACATGCAGCTTATACTATGTAAAAAGCGGCAAGAGGGCAAAATACCCAATACGATCCTGCTCGTCGAGCACCCCGCCGTGATTACGCTCGGCGCCCGTCAAAGTCGTAATATCCTGCTCGTCGACCGGGGTGAATTGGAGCAAAAGAATATCGACGTCGTAGAAATCCGCCGGGGCGGCGGTACGACGGTTCATAATCCCGGCCAATTAGTTATCTATCCCATACTTAACTTGCAGGAGTGGGGGCTTTGTATTCGAGACTATATCAGAAAACTTGAAACTATCGGCGCGGAATTATTAAGATCATTCGGAATCAAAAGTAACGGTAAAAAAGATTTTCCCGGCTTATGGATCGGTAATAGAAAAATCGCCTCTATCGGCGTGCGGGTCTCACGGTTCACGACGTATCATGGCATGGCTATCAATATCCATAACGACCTGAGTCTCTTCGATACGATCGTACCGTGCGGCCTGGAGAATGTCGAGATGACCTCCGTTTTGAAAGAAACCGGGATTCATCAGTCTTTGAATGAATTGAAAAAGCTCTTGATTCCTTTACTCGAATCGCATTTTTCACAAAACAAATAATGGATACCCAACATCACCACAGTAAAAAAGCAGGTACATTACCTCCGTGGCTTCGCCGGCGCTTACCGGCCGGCGGCTTTTATCAGCGTACGGACCATGTTTTACGCTCACTCAAGCTGGACACGATATGTCAACACGCCAACTGCCCCAACCGGGGCGAATGTTGGGCCCGAGGTACGGCCACCGTCCTTATTCTGGGCAATATCTGTACGCGCAATTGCAAATTCTGCTCGGTCGCTTCAGGCAAGCCGGAACCGCCCGATCCGACGGAACCTTCCCGCCTAGCGGAGATGGCCAAACGCATGCAGCTTAAATACCTCGTTATCACCAGCGTCAATCGGGATGATCTACCGGACGGAGGAGCGGATCATTTTCGACAATGCGTCGATACGGTAAGGCGAAAATGCCCGGATATGAAATTTGAGCTGCTTCTACCGGACTTTATCAACTGCCAGTCAGAAGCCGTCAAGATCCTGGGGCCATCCTTGCCGTTTGTGTTCGCCCATAACGTCGAGACCGTCCCATCGCTCTATCGGCTTGCACGTTCCGGCGGAGATTATCAACGATCCCTGAATCTGCTCCGATTAGCCAGGAAAACATACAAAAACGTCCAAACGAAGTCTTCCATCATGCTCGGGTTAGGCGAAACGGACGACGAAGTTGAACACGTTTTAAAAGATCTACGCGATGCCGGCTGCGACAGGCTCACCATCGGCCAGTATCTCAAATCCTCCAAAGACTCTCTCGACGTCATCGAATACATCCATCCCGATACATTCGACCTCTGGAAGCAAAAAGCGTTCGATTTAGGTTTTTCCTGGGTCATTTCCTCACCGTTTTCCCGGAGCTCTTACTTCGCAGAACAAGAGAACACACGATAACATCCGTTTGATCGAAAATATCTCCTCAAACGTCTCCCCTCGGATTAGATAGCCATTTTTATATAGAGTTTATTCAATCCGTTTTTGTTTTACCGTAAAACATTTCATATATTTTTAATAGCGCCACCCAAGTTGTTTTTACTTCTTCGAAACGGACCTTTCTTCTGAGGGGAGAAAAAATGGCAACTCTGACGCTGTCCGACCATCGAAAGTCCAAGGGCGCCGTGCTTATCGTCTCCATGATCTTTGTTCTCGTTTTTTCCGCATTAGCCGTATCAATGGCCGCACTGTCCGGAACCAACGTTCAAGTCGCGGATAACCAGTGCAAACTGGACCGCGCCAGGTCCTGTGCGGAATCCGGATTCGACGTGATTCGATTCTGGCTTAATAAAGTGTCGATCTCCGGTACGACGTCCGAAAGCCAAAGACTCACAGCCATCGCTAACGCATTTCAAAACGAGCTGACCACTGCGGGTATCACAAATATCACGATTTCGTACGATGGTACGACAATCACAATCCCAAGTGTGCCGTTGGATTCCAACAACGGATGCAGCTTTTCGGCGACGATTTGTGCACTCGATGTCGATACGCTCCAAATCGATGTGACGGGCGCACACGATTCGCTGACGCGCACCATTCGGTCCCACTACTGCTTCACCGAAAGAGCCCATACGGTGTTCGACTTCGGCGTCGCGACAAAAGGCCCCTTGTCTTTGACCGGTAATATCGAACTGGAGGGCATCAACGTCAACGTCGAAGCCAGTGTCTATATCGAAAGCGAGAACTCCAACCTTGCCCTTTCGATTATCGGCAACTCCAAAATCGCCGGCGACGTGAGTATTGTCAATCCGATCGCCAACGTGGATCTCCAGGGTGGACAAGCCGGAATAGGCGGAGAAACGGGTCAGGACGCCATCGACAATCATGTTGATTTCGGCGTTCCCCCGAGTGAGTTTCCCGAGCCGGTTCCCTCGCAGTACTTATTTTATGCCACAAATATCGTCGATGCCAACACGGATACGTCATCAGATGCTATATTAGAAAATGTCCTTATTATTGCCGGCACGAATCCAAACTTCACGGGCCACGTGACATTGAAAGGTATCGTCTATATCGAAACACCGAATGTCGTAACCTTCACGGGGAGTGCTGATGTCATCGCGATGATTATCGGGGACGGTAGTTGGACGGACAACACCGGCACAAACCAGATTAACTTCCTGGGTAACGTGACCAGCCTGCCCGTGAGCGATCTACCGAACGAAGAACAATTCGAAGGATTACACGACGAGACCGGCACCTTCGTGATGGCGCCGGGTTTCCGCACGTCGTTCGGCGGCAGTTTCGACACCCTCAGCGGCGCGATCGCCAGCAACGGCGTCGAATTTTTCGGCAACGCCGGAGGGACCATCAACGGTTCCGTCATCAATTACTCCGACGATCAAATGGACTTGTCGGGTAACAGCGATCTTTACTTCAATCGTTCTGGCCTCACGGAAGCCCCGGCCGGTTTTGTTCCGGAAATCATCTTAGACTACGATCCGTCCTCTTATAATGAAGTTGTGCTTTAAAACATTATTCAGTCGCTATATAGCCTTACACACTCTAAATCCTATTGAATATCATGCACACGCTCCTACGCTTTTGGCTTTCGATCAAATGTTTCTTATATTCTAATTAGAACATAGAAGTTAATAAATTAATGTCTTCTCGGTGGTCTTTATAAGGGGGGAGGAAAATGAGACCCAAAAAGACATCGATCCACCGAAGGCACAGCGGCACTGTTCTCATCGTATCTATGATCTTTCTTCTTGTGTTTTCAGCGCTTGCCGTCTCGATGGCGTCCATGGCGGGAACCAACGTGGAGCTCGCCTCGAATCATCACAAAATCGGTACGGCCCTATCCGCAGCCGAATCCGGCCTGGAATGTGGAAGATATATCATCGCCGAAACGCTTCCATATCTGCCAGAGACCGCCTATAACACGGTCACCGTCGAACAGGCCAATCAGGCCTGGAATACACTCTGCACGCGAGTTCAGGCGCAGCCCTGGGTTAACGGTCAAGCGCAACAGACCGAATCACAAATTACATGTCCATCGGTTAATTTGGGAAATGAAACCGCCTCTTTCCAGGTTCAGTTCATTCGGCTGGATACGCACAACGTTGTACTTCTCGGTATCGGAAGCATTGGTCAGGTCACTCGGCATGCCGGCCTGAATATGTCGATTACGAAGGACAACGATATCATGGAATACGCCGTTGCCAGCGCAGGCCGAATGTGGCTCACCGGGCAATCCACGATTCATGGGGATGTTTACAGCTCCTGGGACCGCCCTGAGATATCGCCGTTTAATATGACCAGCGACTCTGCCGTCCTCGGTACGGTCAATACCGTTCTGACGCTCGATCAGATCAATAATCAAAGTTATCAGATGGAAACGCTCGATGAAAATGGAAATCCCATCGACATCAACGGCGATCCTTTAGGCGTTAATTACAGCGAACGGTATTACAGCCCCAACGACGAAATTCAGGCTTACCACGAAGGCATCAACTACGGCCAGCCCGAACAGGATATTCCGGGTATGGATATTAGCGATTACGACACGGATGGGTATCTCGAAGGTCTGACCGATCTGCCCTCGTGTCCGAGTGAGTTACGAGAGGTCGAGTACTTCCCCCATGCCTTATCCGACGAGGGAGGCTACAGTATGCCGAGAGACGGGACGCCGGGGCATACGTCGAACCTGAGACTCACGCGTCACGTGTATGAGAACCAAACGTTCAATAACGTCCGACTGCCCGACAATTACAACGCGCTGTTCAGGAACTGCACATTCGAAGGCGTCCTTTACATTGACTGCTATAAGAGCGCCAGCAGTTACTATAACAACGTCCGCTTCGAAGATTGTACCTTCAATGGAACCATCATCACCGACGTACCTCAGTATCTCAAATGGCAGTATAATTGTCTGTATTTCACGGGTGAGGCGGAATTTAACAATAATTCCGGCGTCCAGGAAGCCACCATTCTCGCACCGCATTTCAATGTGAACCTCGGCAACACCAATCCGCAACAAAGCGAAAATAATGTGCTCACCGGTGCGATCATCGGCGGGATTGTCGATGTGCGCGGCAACGCTCAGGTTTTCGGAACGATCATCTCGATGTGCGATACGACGCAGTGGTCGTCGGGATACGTGACGAATATCGGGGCCACACTCGATGACGGTGGCTCCGAGACGACGGAACTGGGGGACATCGGCGTGATTGATATTACCCCGGATCCAGACCAAATGTTGCCGAACGGTATCATAACGCCGATTATCATTAAGCCCATGCAGAACACGTACTGCGAAAGCGCCTGAGCCAAAACGACAAGAAAAAAGATATTCGCGATTTCACGGACTCAACATCATGAAAACGAATGAAGGACTTTTAGGTATCATCGCAATGACGGTCATCTTAATGACATTTGGCATCGTCATCATAACCGCCGATTATATGAAGAAATCCGTTAATGTGTCTGTTTCACCTGCGAGCCTCGATGGCAAAAACGGCCCAATGAACAAGCCCCTGCTTTACAGCGCCGCCGGCAATAATGAAAAAACCGATCAAAAAATCGAGTTTAAGAATACGCCATCCGTCGATGTCAACAAGCTCTTCAAAAAACGCCCCGTCACATCGCAGGCCGTTGCCCGGTTCGGTAACGACCAAACAGTGAGCCCTGAAGTCAAAGAACGTCTCAAACCCGTCATATCCAACGGGCGTGTATATCTTGAGAACACCTCCGGCGTCGAGGCTTGCGCCACCAATGAAAAAGAAAATATCGAAGTCATTGAGTGAATAGAACCTCGCGGTCGGATAAACGGTAACGAGCACAAGGGAGTCATCGGATCCTCTCTGTCTCTTTGAATCTTTATATCGGCGTTCGTATCGTCAATCCTTTTCTTTTAGATTCTCTCCATTCATCAATTTCAATAGTTGCCCTTTTCAGATTTACTCTTTATCCTTAACGCATAAATGTCTATAATCATCTCGGCATGATCAATGAGTCCGAAAAATTTAATTGGGGCATTTTATTTGAATCCTATGCCGGATGAGCTTCATAACTTACTCTTGAGCATTGATAATCTGCTGAACGGTGCGGCGGCGGAAGAATCGGCCGGTTTTGATCCTTATTTGTACGACGAAGAGACAAAACGGATAGACAATAATAATGAGTTCGTTTTACCGGACATCATCGGAATTTTACCGATACGCAACGCCGTAGCGTTTCCCGGTACCGTCACCCCGTTGGCGATTGGCCGCAAAAGGAGCAAAGCCCTCCTGGCCGACACCGAGCCTAACGAATCCATCATCGGTCTTCTGACGCAGCGCGATTCCGAAACAGATACGCCGAATTTCGACAACCTCTATTCGGTCGGAACCGCCGCTTCGGTGCTTAAGATCACCAAACTGCCCCACGGCCCGGTCCATATTCTCGTCCACGGGATAGCGCGTTTTCGGATCGTTGAGAAAATCACAACAAAACCATATTTGAAGGCGAAAATTCAACC
Source organism: Sedimentisphaerales bacterium (assembly GCA_016934255.1). GTDB lineage: Bacteria > Planctomycetota > Phycisphaerae > Sedimentisphaerales > Anaerobacaceae > JAFGTG01. The sequence continues at coordinate 2,125 of JAFGTG010000328.1, read as the reverse complement.
GCTGAGCACCAAAGTTAAAATGACGAAAAAACTCCGGGCGCTTATTGTGAGCGTTCGCCAAACGGCCAACCGCGTCATTGCCCTCAGCCCGAATGTCCCGGAAGATGCCTCCGTGCTCCTGGAGAATATCGAAGACCCGTCCGCCCTGGCGGATTTTCTGGCGGCCAATCTCAATGTCGAGATCGGAGAAAAGCAGCAATTGCTCGAAGAGCTCGACGCCGCCAAGCGCCTCGAGCGAATCTCCTATATTCTTGCCAATCAATTGGATGTCCTCGAGCTCAGCCACAAAATCCAGGGCCGCGTCAGGGAATCCGTTGAAAAAAGCCAGCGCGAGTACTTCCTTCAGGAGCAGCTCAAAGTCATCCAGTCCGAACTCGGACAGAAAGACCTTAGAACCGAGGAATTGAAGCAGATCGGTCAAAACATCGCCGCGGCCACGATGCCTAAAAAGGTCGAGCAGGAAGCGCTTCGCGAGTTGGATCGATTGAGCAAGATTCCGCCCGCCTCCCCGGAGTACAGTGTGATCCGCACCTATTTGGACTGGGTTTGCGAACTGCCCTGGTCGATTCAAACGCAAGACCGGCTCGACATCAACAAGGCCCAGCGCGTTCTGAACACCGACCACTACGATCTGCGAAAGGTCAAACAACGTATCCTCGAATTTCTGGCCGTGCGCAAACTCAATCCGACCGGCAAGAGTCCGATCCTTTGCTTCGTCGGCCCGCCCGGCGTGGGCAAAACCTCGCTCGGCAAATCCATCGCCCGTGCGATGGGCAGAAAATTCGTCCGCATATCGCTCGGCGGGATACGGGACGAAGCCGATATCCGCGGGCATCGACGAACGTATATCGGCGCCCTGCCCGGCCGAATCTTACAGGAATTGAGGAAATGCCGCAGCCGGAATCCCGTCTTCATGCTCGATGAACTGGACAAAATCGGCAGCGATTTTAGAGGCGATCCCGCCAGCGCCCTGCTGGAGGTGCTCGATCCTGAGCAGAACGTCAGTTTTTCCGATCACTATCTCGATCAGCCGTTCGATCTGTCCGGCGTCATGTTCATTGGCACCGCGAATTATATGGAGCCCGTCCCGCCGGCCTTAAAAGATCGAATGGAGATCATCGAGCTGCCGGGCTATACTGAAACGGAAAAGCTCAATATTGCTAAAAAATATCTTATCCCCCGCCAGATCAAAGAGCACGGCTTGAGCAAAAAGATCTGCACGATCAAAGACGAAACGATCCTCGCGATCAACCGAGGCTTTACACGGGAGGCCGGGGTGAGAAACCTCGAAAGGAACATCGCCGCAATATGCAGGGCTGTTGCAACGGAAATTGCCAAGGGCAATAAACGACGGGCCACCATTACAAAAAAAGATACGGTCACTATCCTCGGTCCGGTTCAGTTCGAATCGGAATTAGCCCTGCGAACCGGTATCCCGGGCGTCGCAACCGCCCTGGCCTATACACCGGTCGGCGGCGAGCTGCTCTTTATCGAATCGGCGTCCATGCCTGGTAAAGGACAGTTGCAACTCACGGGACAAATCGGCGATGTGATGAAGGAAAGCGCCCAGACGGCATTTTCACTTGTAAAAGCCAATGCGACGAAGCTCAATATCGAGTCCGAACGGTTCAGTAAATTCGACTATCACATCCACGTCCCGGCCGGCGCCATTCCCAAGGACGGGCCCAGCGCGGGCGTCGCCATGTTCACGTCTCTCGTAAGCTTGTTGCTCGGTAAGCCTACCCGGCCGGATATCGCGATGACCGGTGAAATCACGCTTCGCGGCTTGGTTCTGCCGATCGGCGGCCTCAAAGAAAAAATCCTGGCCGCCAAACAAGCGGGAATTAAAACAGTGATCCTACCCGCCCGAAATAAGAAAGATCTTCCCGAGATCCCAAAGGAAGCCCAAAAAGATTTAACGTTCGAATTCGTGAAAAATACAGACGACGCTCTCAAAATTATTTTGGATACCCATTAAATAAGGCTATTATATTACTACTTAATTTTGCTTACCTTATCTTTTGCGTTTTTACTCCACATTTGGTACTATTGTGTATTGAAAATGTGTGCAATTCCTGATATTGGGTTGATGACAAAAAATGGCTCTTAACACGAAGGAAAGCTT
>JAFGTG010000327.1 GCA_016934255.1 Sedimentisphaerales bacterium | reverse complement strand
GAAGCCGACTTCGAGCTCTTCGATTATCTCGACCGACTCGACTCGTTTGTCTCAGATCGTCAGGAATCCCAACCCGACCCATGGGGCAGAGGCCGGTTCTACCATGAACGGGCACAGCGTCCGTCGTGCCTGAAAGCCATTCCGCGGTACTTCCGGCGATTCGGTCTGCCCCGGCGTCTGTTTCAGGATGTTCTGGCTGAAAAAGGTCCGTTTGATTTTGTCTTTATTCAGACGACCATGACGTATTGGTACCTGGGTGTTAAAGAAATTATCGAGGATATCCGAAGCGTTTGGCCGAAGGTGAAGATTGTATTGGGCGGCAGCTACGTTACGCTCTGCGGGGATCATGCCCAAAAACTGGGAGCGGATTACTTGGTAGCGGGGACGGACCTTGAGCCGCTCTGGGAATATTTGAGCCTCGGCGCGGATATGAAGCAGCCGGCCTTGTGGCAGGTATATGAAAAGCTAAATGTCGGCGTGCTCAAACTCAGCGATGGTTGCCCTTTCAATTGCACGTATTGCTCGGTACCGAAGGTGTACGGTAAATTCAAGCCACGTCCGCTGGAGCGATCCCTGGAAGAATTGAAATTACTCTGTCAGCTTGGTGTTGAGAATATCGCTTTCTACGACGATGCCCTGCTCTTCGATCCTGAAAAAGTACTGATACCGTTTTTGAACGAGGTCGTGGAGCGTCAGATGAAAGTGAACTTCCACTGCCCCAACGCATTGAATGCGCGCTTCCTGAACGCTGAGTTGGCGGAACTTATGGTAGCGGCCGGTTTTAAAACGTTCTATTTAGGCTTCGAGAGCGCTTCCGAGCAATGGCAAAAACGCACCGGCGGGAAGGTTTTCTCCGAGGAGCTTGCCCAGGCGGTCGAGCATCTCCTTGCCGCCGGGGCTGATCCCGCGAACATCACCGCCTACCAAATCCTCGGCCATCCCCACATCGACATCCAGGAGCTTGAAGCGTCGATGCGCTTCGTTCACAACCTGGGCATTCGTGGCATGTTGGCTGATTTTTCTCCGATCCCCGGCACGCCCGACGGGGAATATTGCCGCAAGTGGGTCGATATCGACGAACCGCTCATGCACAACAAAACCGCTTTCCCGATTCTTCTGCTCGGCTTCGACGAATCCAACCACCTCAAAGACCTCCAGCGAAAATTAAACAGATTACTGCCTAATGCAAGAAGTTAACCTCAAATAACCAATGAGGAGTCAAGAAGAATCTTTTTTATGTCGTTTCGTTCGTGAAGAATGTTTTCCGTTGTAATCTAACGAAACGATCAACAACGGCTCGATTGTCAACCAAGAGTCGTCTGGTTTAACCACGATAATTCGACGTTTACCGACAGCGACAAAATCAGGACGGCGGACAGAAACGCTGCGTCCATCCGCCAATCGAATGTCAAGGGTTCAAATGATTGTCGATGCAGAGCGTCGCGAAAACCTTGTAAATCCATCTGTTAAACCTCACAGAACGATATACACACAATTACATTCCGCAGATCATGTTTTTCTATTATAATATGGTTTCCTGACAAATGCAATGACAGTTCGATTTTATGATGTATTCCCTACAATCATGGATATGATGAAACGAATTTACGTACAGAGTTTCGGGTGCCAGATGAATAAGCTGGATACGGCGCTGGTAGTTGGTGCGCTGAAAGAGGCGGGATTTCGTCTGACGGATACCGTTAAGGACGCGGATGTCGTCCTGATGAATACCTGCTCGGTGCGGGAACATGCCGAGCAGCGGGTGTTCTCGCATCTGGGGCATTTAAAGCATATCAAAGAGTCGCACCCCGATTTGGTCGTTGGCGTGATCGGCTGCATGGCCCAGCGACTCGGCGACGAGCTACTCAAACACGAAGCCGTCAATCTTGTTTGCGGCCCGGCTCAAATACCCCGTCTGAGCGTGTTATTAAAAGAAGCCATGCAGGGGAAAAAAGCGACAACGGCGGTAACGGAAAAAATCCGGCAAAAACCAACCGACGAGCAGAACCAATTGTTGGAGGATTTTGAATCCGCTTATGGTGTTGAAGATAAACAGATTCCAAATCAAGCATTCGTGCGTGTGATGCGGGGCTGTAATAATTTCTGCACCTACTGCATTGTACCCTACGTTCGGGGGCCGGAAGTGTCCCGCCCGCCGGAAGCGATCATGGAACAAATCAAAAAGCTGGCCGATCACGGCGTCAAGCAGGTTACACTCCTGGGCCAGAGAGTCAACGCCTATCAATACCAACAAGGAGGAAGAACCTGGTCTCTGGCGGATTTGCTCGATGCCGCGAGCAATATCAAGGGTATCGAATGGCTCCGATTCGTCACCAGTTATCCGTCCGGAGAGTTTTTCAATGATATCCTTCAGGTTATGGCCGATTCACCGAAGGTTTGTAATTATTTGCATATACCGGCTCAGAGCGGCTCGGACAGGATTCTACAAGCGATGAATCGCCGCTACAGCAGCCGGGAGTATCTGGACTTACTCGGACGGGCCAGAGAGATCGTACCGGGTATTTCTATCGCCGGCGATTTCATCGTGGGCTTTTCCGGGGAAACCGAAGAAGATTTTGAAGCAACCATCGATCTCGTGAGAAAGGCTCGCTACAAAAACGCCTTCATTTTCAAATATTCGCCCCGTCCAGGCACGACGGCGGATAAGAGGCTCCAAGACACGATCCCCGGCGACGTCAAGCAAAGGCGAAACGTCGAGTTGCTCGCCGTGCAGGAAAAGATAAGCGATGAGTTAAGTCGAGACTTTTTAGGCAAGGAAGTGAACGTCTTGGTGGAAGGATTGAGCAAAAAATCGCATGTAAATATGGATCAAAACGATAATCCTCAACTGATCGGCAGAACGTCCGGCGACTGGATTGTCGTTTTCAACGGTCCGGAGTCCTTGACAGGGCAATTCGCACAGGTCAAGATAACAGCCGTGAGTCCATTGACGTTATTTGGGCAACTCGGCTGAGATGAAAATTTTATGAAAGATCAATAATGGGAAAGTTATCTGAAAAAAAAGGGTATATCTGTGATATGGACGGCGTCATTTACCACGGGAGCCGTCTTGTGGAAGGGGCGAAAGAATTCGTGGACTGGATGAAGAAAGAGGGCAAACGGTTCCTCTTTTTGACCAACAGCAGTTCGAAATCACCGAAAGAATTAAGGCAAAAGCTCTTTCACCTGGGGATCGACGTGGATCCCCAGGACTTTATCACCTCAGGCCAGGCGACGGCCAGTTTCCTGGCCAGTCAGAATCCCAATACCGGCGTCTATGTCATCGGCGAGTCGGGCCTTATCAACGCCTTGTACGAGGCCGGCTTTTATATGGACCAGGCGCATCCCACCTACGTCATCGTCGGCGAGTCGCGCACATACAACTTCGAGCAGATCGACCTTGCGGTTCATCTGGTTCTGAATGGGGCCAAGCTGATCGGCACGAATTCCGACTTAACCGGCCCGACCGAAAAAGGCATCGCGCCGGCCTGCCGGGCCTTAGTGGCGCCGATTGAATTGGCCACGGGCCGAAAGGCTTATTTCATCGGCAAACCGAATCCCCTTATGATGCGGCACGCCATCCAGAAAATCGACTGCCGGCTCGAAGATACCCTAATTGTCGGCGACAGGATGGACACGGATATTATCGCCGGGATCGAATCCGGCATCGAAACGGCCCTGGTGCTCAGCGGGATTACCAAACAGGAAGACCTGGTGATGTTCCCGTATCAGCCGAACTATATCTTCGACCGTGCAGTTGATATTATACATGCGGAATAACATTCTCTTACGATAAGATCGGAAGGAAATTCCATGAAACCGACGACAAGACACTGTATCATTCTGATCTTGATTTGTATTGTTCTGGCGTCCAGTTCAATCGCGGCTTCATCGGATCGAAAAATCGACCGCTATGCCCTGGTGACGCGGCATAATATAATCCTTACAAAGGCCGATCCGCTGACGCCGCTGAGTGTGGGGAATGGCGAATTTGCCTTTACCGCGGACATCACGGGCCTCCAAACATTTCCCGAGTTTCACGACAAAGGGATGCCGCTCGGCACGCAATCGCAATGGGCCTGGCATAGCCTGCCCAATCCCGAAGGGTACAAATTATCTGATGTGCTGGAACCGTATGATGTGGCAGGTCGAGCCGTGCCGTATGCATCCAATGGAAATTACCCGAGAGGGTATTCACCTTCAGGTACGTGGCTTCGATCAAATCCGCATCGACTGGACATGGGACGGATTGGTTTGCGGTTGACAAAGTCGAACGGCTCCCTTGGCCAAATTGATGACGTGACGAAGACGATCCAGATGCTGGATTTGTGGACGGGACAATTGAGCAGCCGGTTTGATTTTGACGGTTATCCTGTCCTGGTCCGAACTATTTGTCATCCTTCGCATGATATTCTGGCAGTGCGGATCGAATCATCCTTGATTACATTGGGGCGTTTGTCCGTACAATTGGTGTTTCCTTACGGCAGTACGGACTGGAGAGAATCAGCGGATTGGAGCAGTCCGGATCGCCATCAGACACAAAGCCAAATCGGCAGCGGTAACGCCGAATTCACTCGAGTACTTGATTCGGACCGCTATTACGTCAAGTTACTGTCCCCGACGAAGGGACAGATCGAGTTGATTTCACAACATGAAGTCGAGATCAAGCAACCGAAGGGACAGGCGCTTGAAGTAGTCTTTGCATTTTCTCCTAAAATGACGTCCGATCCCACGCCTGATTTTGAGAAAGTCAGGACGGATGCGGAAAGTTACTGGCGGGACTTTTGGAGCAAAGGCGCCGCGATTGATTTTTCAGACTGTACCGACACGCGGGCGCCGGAGCTCGAACGCCGAGTCGTGCTTTCACAATACCTGATGGCGATAAACTGTGCCGGCTCGCGTCCTCCCCAGGAAACGGGGCTGGTCTGCAATAGTTGGCACGGTAAATTTCACCTGGAGATGCACTGGTGGCATGGTGTTCATTTTGCCTTGTGGGACCGGCTGGAACTGCTCGAAAGGAGCCTGGCGTGGTATGAATCTATCCTTCCCGCAGCCAGGGCCACGGCCCAGATGCAAGGCTACAAAGGCGTCCGTTGGCCCAAGATGACCTCTCCCGACGGTAGAGAAAGTCCGAGCAGCGTCGGTGTTTTTCTCATTTGGCAACAGCCCCATCCGATTTACTACGCGGAATTATGCTACCGAACGCATAAAAATCGCCAAACGTTAGAGCAATACCGCGAGGTCGTCTTCGAGACTACCGAATTTATGGCCTCTTATGCGCGCTTGGATCAGGAAACCCAACGCTACGACCTCGGCCCGGCCCTCATCCCCGCGCAGGAAAGCTATGGCCAAACGCGAAGAACCAATCTGAATCCGACGTTCGAGCTGGCCTACTGGCACTGGGCATTGGAGACCGCACAACAATGGCGACAGAGGCTCGGAATGGAACGCGAGCCGAAATGGGACGACGTGATCTCCAAGTTACCCAAGCCGCACATTCGCGATGGTGTTTATACGGGAATTGAAACGGAACCGTTCACGATTTATCGGGATCATCCGTCCATGGTCGCCGCGTATGGCGTTCTTCCTCGCACGCCGCTGGTCGATCCGGACATTATGAAGCAAACCTACGATCACGTCCTGGAACGATGGGATTGGCCGAGCACGTGGGGTTGGGATTACCCCATGCTGGCCATGACCGCGGCCCGTATCAGAGAGCCTGAAAAAGCGGTGGATGCCTTGTTCCTCGAATCCCCGAAAAACCGGTACCTGGCCAACGGCCACAATTACCAATCGTCCCGGCTACCGCTCTATCTACCGGGCAACGGGGGCTTACTCACCGCCGTAGCGATGATGGCCGCCGGCTGGGACAACGGCCCGGCCCGCCCCGCCCCCGGATTCCCCGACAACGGCAAATGGAACATCCGATGGGAAGGCCTCCGCAAAATGCCGTAGTTAGTGTCGAAGGCATCCTGCCCTCGCGTATCGCGGGCGTCTCGCCCGCGTTTTAGAAGCTTGCAACTTTGATATTTCTCATGGAAACAGCCATCCCCATCCCGATAACGACTATCGGGATGAGTCTGCCCCCCTCGTTCGTAGTGTGTTCGCTCGCTGTGCTCGCGCCCGTGGCGGCAGGTAAGGGCATTAAGGCAAAACGCCTCACGGCGTCACTACGAACTATTCGTAATCTCATGAAAGGCTGTCTCCCATCGTATAATCCTGTATGAATAGGATTCATAGAAAGGAGATAGCCATGAACAAGTTAACGTCAAATGTAGCCTGTGCAGGCATGGATGTCCACTACAAATTCAGTAACGTAACGTTTCGGGACGATAAGGGCAAGGTCGTCTCCCGTCAGCGGCTCGATCATCCGGACCGCCCGAAGCTGCGTCAGCGTCTGGCCCAGTGGCCGCCGGGCCTTCCGGTGATCATGGAGGCGTCGTTCGGCTGGGGCTGGCTCAGCGATCTGATGGACGAATACGGCCTGGACGTCCATCTGTCCAACTGCTTCAAGATCGAGCGGATGCGTCAGGCCCGCGGCGGGGTCAAAACCAACAAGAAGGACGCCGACCTGCTCTCGCTGCTCGGGTTCGAGCAGACCGACTGGTGGACGGTCTGGCGGGCCCCTTCGGAGGTTCGCAACCGTCGCGAGCAAATGCGTTTTCGCGCCGATTTGGTGGCGATGCAGACGGCGGTCAAGAGCCGCATTCATGCGGTCTTCCATCGGCACGGCATCTTTCACGACTTCAGCGATCTGTTCGGGGCCAAAGGCCGCATGTTTCTGAATGAGCTGTGTATGACTAATACGGCGACCCTTTCCGCCGAGGCCCTGGCGGCGCTGCGTGGACAGGTCAAGCTTCTGGATCATCTTCGCCGGCAACTGGCGGATGTCACTCGAGTGCTTCACCGCCAGATGGCGCGGACGCCCTTGACGCTCCGGCTCAAGACCGTGCCGGGAATCGGGCTGATCCTCGCGCACGTCCTGGCGGCCGAGATCGGGTGCGTCGGTCGGTTCCGGACTCACAAGGCGCTGGCGTCCCACAGTCTTCTGGCGCCGCGTTCGAGTGATACCGGCGAGGCCGATCCGCGTCACAGTCCCCAGGGACGTCACCTGGGGGGCCAGGGCAACCGGACGCTCAAGTGGGCATGGATCGAAGCGGCCCATGGGGCGGTTCGTTCGGGGGGACGCTGGCGTGAGATGTTCGAGCGGGTGACGGATGGGGGTCGGAAAGATCGGGGCCGAGGGTATATCAAAGGGACCCGCGAGCTGGTGAAGGTGACGTACGCGGTCTGGTCCAAAGGGGCGGACTACCGTGACGTTCGGCCGGCTCGTGGGGGCCGTGACACGAGCATGAGCACAAGTAAGCGTAAGACCATGAGTAAAAGCATGAGTAAGTGTACGCCTCGACGTAAACCGTCTCGTTCGGGAACGGGCCAGCTCTACCATCCTATGGTCCATGCCTTGCCGGCATAGAGATCTCATCGTATGTGGGCCGCCCGCACCGGACGAGATCGTGTGGTCGCCGCCCCGGTCGGCGACAGACGCGTGCCGCAGCACATGGACAAATGAATAGGTGGGCCGAAGGACGCCCCGGTCCGGTGTACGAACGAGGAAGAAAGTGTCGGATACACGATAGGGATTCAGAGGGGTAAACGTCACGTTCCGTCCGAGGCGTTAGAGGGACGGTCACCAGGCGTCTCGGTAGGGAATGAGGGTTAGGGTGATGCCAAACGCAAAGACAAGTGCTTCTGTGAGCAAAGGTTGCCTGAGGAAAAAAAAGATGAAAAAAGAAAAATACATACTTGACGCCAGACAGCCTTTCATGAATAGGATGGGCAGATTTTTTGCCCATGCGGTTCTTGTAATGGGAAATTGACAGCATGGGCAAACGAGTTGCCCATCCTACCTCCTATCGAGATGTGTGTGTTGCTGTTTTTTTGTGCGGGATTGGAATTGTTTTGGTTTTCATCGGGAACTTTGGGAGCAAAGTTTCATTGTTATCGCTGTTAGCAGCGCATTGATTCTAATTTTACACAAGAGAAGGCAAAAAAAAGAATAATGGTGGGGTACAGTTCGGCCTGAGCTCACTGCCGAAGGGAGTCCCACCCTGATATGGAACGACCTTTGTCAAATGTGTTTTTTCTATTTTTGTTTCATTATTTTTTTTGGAGCTTGATAGCGTGGGCTT
>JAFGTG010000028.1 GCA_016934255.1 Sedimentisphaerales bacterium | reverse complement strand
GATGATTTTGGCCGTCGAGGGCTGGGCCAGCATCTCATACGCATCGGTGGCGTCGGTAAAGTCCGCCGCAAGGACATCCAGCCCCGTAGCCGCGACGGAATATACCGCCTGCTCGAATTTGACGCCGCACAGGACGTCCTGCAGTCCTCTCGATCCTTCGGGAAGATTCAACAGCCGAGCGACATCGGGCTTTCTCAAATCGCCGTCGATCAAAAGGATCTTCAATCCGGATTCGGCCATACTGGTCGCCAGATTCACGGCAAAGGTCGTTTTGCCCTCTCGCATTCCCGGACTCGTAACGACCATTTTCTTGGGGATCTTGTTGCCACCCAGGAGTTTCAGATTGGCCCGAATCGTTTGATAGTCTCCGACGATCTGTTCGGGGAGCAAAGACGGCTTGACGGTATCCAGGCTGGTCGTGGTCCCGATGATACGAATCCCGATACGCCGGGCCACGTCATCCGGCGTTCGGAGACATTGATCGGCACGGTCCCTCAGATACGCCAAACCCATTCCAAAGATAAATCCGCCGAAAATCAGGGCGAAGGTCATTTTAAGGCGCTTATCCTGAATCGAGGCAATATCCGCATTATAATATACAGAAATTCTCGTCGGACGTTTCCGCTGCAGTTCCAGGTCCTGGATACTTTTTGTCACCGCATCGTACCGTTCCTGGGACGATGTCAATTCCGCCTGGTAATCATCGATACTGAGTTGTGTGCGGCCTGTTTGTTTGGTCTCAATGTCTTGATGAGATAACTCATTTCTAAGATTTTGCTCGAATATCCTGGCCTGCTCCAGTTCGTTTCGTTTATCACTCAGCAGCTTTTCGCCGGCCGCCATGGCCTGCTTTTGCGCCATCTCATCGAATTCGTCGCTGGCCTCCTGCTTGAGTGTTTTAAGGCGTTCCTTCATCGTATTCAGTAATTCCTTTTGACGCCGGACTTCGGGATTCGTACTCGAGTACTTCTGCTCGGCAACAATAAGCTCTTGTTCCAACGTCATGATATTCTCTGCAATGGCGGTCACCGCCGGATCGGCGTTGACATAGCTCTGTCGCAATTGGAGCAGTTCCCCCTGCGGCAGAGGTTGCTCTTTCGTCCGTTCGAGGAGTTGGACGTCCGCTTCAAGCCGAAGTCGTTCGGCCTCGACTTCCGTGAGCCTCGCCGACAACGCTTCAAGGCGATCCATCTGCATCTCCTGCCGAGGAGCCAAATTGAGTTGCCCGTACACTTCTCCCAATTCCTGGATTCTATCGCGGTAATCTTTAATCCTCGTCGCGAGACGATCGCGTTCCTGCTCCAAAAGGCCCAAACGATTGTTCTCATCCACGTTGGTGGTCGTGACCTCAATATCCATATACGCCCGGATAAACGCATCCACAATTTGCTTGGCTTCTTCAGGATCGGGGTGATTCATCGTCACTTTAATCAGCTCCTGCGTATCCTCGGCCGCCACCTTAATCTTTTCGCCTCCGACGATTGCGGTCTTGAGCTTCAACGCCGGCTCGACGGGTCCTTTCGGCCCCATAACTTTTTCCATGAGCTTTAAAATAAAACCACGGGGCTCGTCGCTAAAATAAGCCAGATTCTTATCGACCAGATTATCGGCCACTCTTTGAACGACGGCGCTGCTCGTAATCCGCTCGGCTTCCGTATTGATAAACCGAACATAATCGTCAATGGCTCCCTGATCCTGCTCTCTCGTGATGATATCAATCTCGACGGGATCGACCCGGATGGCGCCGACCACCTCGTATTGCGGTTTGATCATGAGCCATATCGTGGGCAATCCTCCCGCACATAAGAGGATAAAGACCACCAGCACGATGTACCAGCGACGAACGATCCCCGCAAATAAGTCCGATGTGGTTTGACTCTCAGGCTCGGGCGGAACCGGCCAATCCAACACGTCTTGCCCAACCGTCGGTTCATTTAATCTCTCTACTTCGTTCATTGCATTCTTCCTTCCATTATGGTTTCGGATGTTTAGTCTCTATCGAGTCTCATTCTGTGATCTTGATGAAAATGGACTCCCACATAAAAACCCTCTCACGCTTTTTGGCGTGTGATAATCACCGCTTCTTCCGCCACCGGCAGCGTTGTCAGTCTTGTCAATACCCAAAGCTCCCCCACAACAATCGCCAGGGCCAAGGGCATCATCGCATACCCGCCGAAGTCGTGGAACACATCGTCCCAGAACTGATCGCTGAGTTTCGTCAGCGCCAGCGCCGTGACCGTGAGCCTGACGGTATTGCATAATAAAGCAATCGGAAGACTTGAAATCAGGATAATCAGCTTCTCCCACCAGACCCGGTTCACCATGAGCACGACCAAACCGCTGATGACGAAAAAGGCCGTGATCATCCTCAGACCGTTGCAGGCGTACGCCACTTCAACGCTCGTATCCCCGATATGGATGGTATTGCCCTCCTGGATCACCCCGCAGCCGATCATTTCAAGGCAGAAGACGGCGGACGAGGTCGCCCAGCGTTGCAAATGCAACACGGTATAACTTTGAATAAGATTCGGCGGAGGCAGCATTAAGCACAAAAACAGCAATATCGGAGAAACCTTTCGAAAAAGCGACCAGCCGAATAACAACAACACGATGGCGGCAATACTGAACACAATCGAAAATCTCTCCGCGGAACTATACATAAAGAACAATCCGAAAAACCGGATAATCTGGGCGCCGATGAAAAGAATAAAGCCCCAGATCGACGGCTTGATCGGGTACTTGGCAATCACATGACGCCGGGTCCAGAGAATATAGAGGGCGAGAAAAGGAACGATGAGACCCACGGAATATTCATCACTCCGATGCCAGAGATTCCAGAGATCTCCAAGACCGCGTTTATAAGACCAAATGAAAACACCTAAGAGCAGAACGGCTGCAAGGTAAGCGAGAATATGTTCCTTTGGAACGTGCATCCAGTTCGGCACGGCTCCACCGATTCCGTCCACGTATGAGGATAATGCCTGCACCGGTCCCATTATGATATTTTTAGCCCGTTCGAATAACCGCCCTAAAAAACTCTTTGGTTTGAATGCAACAGGCTTGTCTTCCACAAGCGTATCGGACGGCACGACCGCATGACCATCCACAACGCTCCGTCGTACCCCGCAATTCGGGCCGATCTGGGCATCATCCCAAATGACACTGTTGACCACCACGCTGTCTTCACCAATCGACACTCGACGTCCCAGCACCGCCGGTCCGAGAACAACCGCACCGGAAGAGACCGTCGCCTCGTCCATGATAACCACCGACCCCTGGATTCGCGCCGAAGAATCGACGGTCGCCGTCGCCGCCACCCGTACGTCCGGGGACACGCTATTCTCTCGCCATTGGACATCCGCGTCACACCCCGGAGCACGTTCGAGGTAATCGGCGATCGCATATAAGTAACCTTGCCAATCCCGAAAATTCCCCACGTGGTTCGGCAGCGTCGCCGCATGAACCGTTTTTCCCGCGCGGAGCATTTCAGGAATCAAGCCTTCCTTAATATCCACATAGCCGGCTTCCGGAATGTGTTCCAGCACACGGGATTCACAAACGTAGATCCCCGTGGCTTGCCCCGTCGGGGAACTATCGTCGTATTCCGGATTCAATATCACTGTCAAATCAGATTTACCCGCGTTATGGGCGTCGATCAGAACACCGATGTCCGGCGGCGACACGACACTGGCGGAAAATACGAACAACAACGCATCCTCCTCACCCCTCACCGCGTCACGCAAACATCCCGCCGTGCCCACGGGCAGTGTTTCATCTAAAAATTCCACCTCTAAACGATCATCCACACGAATTGACTCAGCCAGCGCCAAACCTTCTTCGCCGGAGCACACAACGGCCTGCCGTATCCCTTCATTGGCCAAATGCGTCAAGAGCCGTTCCAAAACCGTCTTTCCCACGACCGGCCATAGCGGCGTACTCAGGCGGGACGCCAGGGGACATCGCCCAAAATCGCGACTCCCAACCAATATGACAGCTTTAGCATTTACCATCGAATGAGACTACGTCTTGTGACTATGAAATACCCGATATGACCTTAGCACCTAACAAGAGGCAACTTAATAAGATAATTCCGAAATTTTATCGACGAGGACCGGAGTCGCGTGAAGGTAAGACGTTGCTTTTCGTTTCGCATCGATATCATGATAGACGCGTTCGACTTGCTCTCTCGTCATCCCCGCCGCATTCGCGACGTCCTGACATGAGACACCGTGGTTCTTACCATACAGACAAAGATCCATTTTGTCGTAGGGAACCGAAAAATAGAATTCCTCCTGGCTTTGCTCCAAAGAATACGTATCCGTCGTCGGAGGTCGATTGCAAATTTCATCCGGAAGCCCCAGAAATCTCGCCATCTCATACACCTGCGTTTTATACAGATGCGCGATCGGTTTGATATCCGCCGCCCCGTCGCCGAGCTTGACGAAAAAGCCCTGATCGTACTCCAGGCGGTTCGGCGTGCCCGTCACGGCGTAATTGAGCCGATCGGCATGGAAATACTCCAGCATCTTGCGCGTCCGCTGTTTGAAATTCGTCGACGCGACGATCCCTAGATATGCAGCCGGCGTCAACCGGACTTTCTTCCGCTTGCCGTTGGGAGACTGCACGATGACCGAGAAGATCCGGTACATGTCGTCATCCATCACGCCCGGCAGGACGATCTTGCTTTTGTATCCGGACGTATATTCGGGAACAACACTGCGGATCGCTTCATCCCGATGCCGATAACACCCCACGGCTTCCAATATGCCCGAAATATTTTCATAAACGGTGTCAATTCCAAGATGATCGCTGATCAACCGGCTCAGTCCCATTGTCTCCGACGCCGAATCCTGCTCCGGCATCAGTAACCCCAAAACACGCTGCTTGCCCAGCGCGCGAACACATAGCGCCCCGACGACGCTGCTGTCGATGCCGCCGGACAGCGCCACAACGGCGCCTCTTTTCTTGAATCGTTTCATGATGACTTCGCGAACGGTCCGGGTGATCTTTTCCGTCTCTTGATCGAAATCCAATTTCAGAACCTCTGCAGAAAATTTGCCGTTCTCCACCATTTTATATCTCCTAATCTGCTTTTTGACCGCCAGTTTCTTCTTGATGAATGCTTTCTCGCTTCTTCAATTCTATTTTAAGAATCTTCCCGGATTTTCCCTTGGGAAGTGAAGGGACAAACTCGATATACTTCGGTTGCTTATAAGCAGGCAAAAGGGGCTTGAGGAATTCACTTATTTTTTCCTCTGTCAACTCGGCATCCTCTCTTTGGACGATAAAAGCCTTAATCGCCTCACCCAAAATCGGATCATCGACGCCGATCACCGCCGCCTCGTGTACTTCGTCGATCTCGAGCAAGACATCCTCGACTTCCTTGGCGCTGATACGGAATCCTCCGGCCTTAATAAAATCCTTGGACCGCCCGACCACATAGAGATACCCGTCCTCATCCATCGTACCGATGTCACCGGTATAATAGAGGCCGTTTTTCAAAACCCTGGCCGTCTCCACCGGGTCGTTCCAATACCCGACCATAATATTGGAGCCTCGCGCGACGATTTGGCCCTCGCAATGCGGCGGCAACGGCTGCCCCTTCTCATCCGCCACAAACAACTCGACGTTCGAGACGGCCTTGCCGATCGAACCCCATTTGGAAGGCAGCACGTCCGGATCGAGATACGATAGCCGGGGAGCCGCCTCCGTTGCACCGTACATGATAAATAAACGAGCCGGGGCAAACGCCTCCGCGACTTTCTTCTGAACGCTCGGGGCCATCGATCCGCCGGCCTGGGTCACATAACGAAGCGTGTCGAACGTATATTCCCTTATCCTCGATCGATTCAGTAAAATCAAGAAAGTGGAAGGCACACCGGCAAAACCGGTCGATTCCGTGCCCTTCATCGTATCCAAAACCACTTCCGGAAAAACGGAGCGATTCTCGATAACTAACGATCCGCTTACATAAAAATGAGTCGTTAGCAATGACTTGCCATAGACATAAAAGAACGGCAAAACCACCATGATCCGGTCGCGATCCGTCAAGTCCAGATACTCCACGATCGAACGCGTATTGCTCACGATGTTCAGATGAGAAAGCATCACGCCCTTGGGTTTGCTCGTGCTGCCTGTGGTGTACGTAATCGACGCCAGATCGATGTCGATTCCTCTCGTTCCCGAGAAACGGGCCTCCCCGCTCTCGTATAATTCTCCAAGGCTAACCGGGTGGCAATGCCCGATCTGTTCGTAGGCCGAGACGTCCTTCTGCTCGACAATCACCTCCCGAACCTCCGTAGCCTTTCTTAACGCCGGAACAAGATAACGTGAATACCTTTTACCCGAGATAACGGCTTTAGCGCCGGAATCCTGAAGGGCATAGGTCAAGGTCTCCACTGTCGTTTCCGTATTCAAAGAAACCTCAACCGCTCCGGCTTTGAGGACGGCGAAATAAGCAATCACATAATCGAAAGAATTCTCGTATAAGATGGCCACCCTGTCGCCCCGGCGAATATCTCGCTCTTTCAAATAATGGGCCGCCTTGTTGGACAAAGCGTCTATTTCGGCGTAAGTCATCCAGCGATTTTTGTGCCATACCGCCTGTTTATCCGGATCGTGCTGAGCTGCGTTTTCGAGAAAATGATGAACCTGCATCGTCCCGTTTTCCTTTTAATCTGCCTCCGCCTTTTCTTGCTTAGGTTCAAGCTCGGCCGGGAGAGCCGGTAGGTCGCGCCGACCGTCCGCATCGAAATCGCCACGCTGATAGGCGGCAATATCGATCGTCGAACCGACGGGGCCGCCGGATTCACTGAGTGTCGCCCCCGGGCTGTTCGCTTGAAGTCGAAGATCTAAAGACAGATTATCGTTACGCCCCCAGCAGCAAATTAAACTGGGTGTGAGGGGCTTGGCCGGAAGAGCCGGTGAAATCGTAATCGTTTCACGACCGAGATCCACAATCCTCCGGAGCACACCATCGAAATTCACCTCGACAAAATCACCCGGCCGAAGCGTTTCAAGACCTTTCCGTAGATATAACGTTTCGCGCGAGCAATCGGAGATTCGCCGATCGTCAACGACAGCAAAAGATTCCGGAGCGTTCCGGAACCGGGGATCGCCAAACACGCTTTCCTGGTCGTATCCCGTTTTACCGCGATACTCTCTGAAAGTGCGGTGCCATCCTCGGTCGGACACCATGATCGGCCGGCCCTTTATTCCCTGGGCGTTAAAAAACACGTTGCGCCGGCCTTCGTAACCTCGGACACCGATGACAGAATACATGGGAGAGCTCTGGCCGGTCACGAAGATATTTTCCTGCACGTCATAGTAATGCGCTGTCAGACTCATACAGACGCCACCTCCGAAAACAATCGTATTGTTGTGGACACGGTAATTTTCCGCATTTTTATGACCGAAAATCACAGGCACAGCCATACAACCGACGACCATGTTCCCCTGTATGAGGCCATCGCTCGTCTCCTGCATCATGATCCCCTGCCCGCTGCCCAGGAGTAAATTGTCCGTCAGGCGAACGTTGGTCACCCCCTGGTATAACTGAATGTTGTCGGGATGCCCCCATAACAAATGATGATGGATATAATTCCGGCGCGCCGTGACGTCGGACGTTTTCCATGAAATAATGAGACCATCCACACCGCTGTATCCGATCTCATTTTCCTCCACAACAACACCTTTTGACTCAATGAGTATGACACCATAATAATTATACAAGCAGATACATCGGCGAACCGTGATATCGTTCACATCACGAAGCTGGATTCCCCTACTGCCGTGGTTGTGTACAATACACCGTTCGATGACAACATCTTCGGACCGGGTGACTTCGAGACCATTTAGGGCGCCCGCCGCAATCTCCAGACCGGAAATACGAACGTGTTTCACCCGATCAACGTGAAGTATTGTTCGCCTCTCGCACGGAGCTTCAACCGCGTCCAAATCCGCCACCGCCACAGGCCAAAAGTAAATGCGCCACGCGTCCTCATGCTTCAGGACCGCCCAGTCGCCCGGCGAATCGATCAGGCTCGGATGATTCTTGAGGAAATACTTATCGTCTTTCCCCATGACCATCGATCGCTTTTGAGGGATCACCGTGAGTTTGCCGTTGACGCGGTCCAGAGAAGTGATCGGCACGGTAAAATACACGTGTCCGTGCATCGTCATAATATAAGCTTCTCCACCGACAAGATCGCTATCGAGTGTTCTCAGTTTCTCGGCATCGATAATCGTCTGTTCTTCGACCGCCTTTGCCGTCCACCAGCCGTCCTCCGGCAGCCGGGCTACCGGCTGTGCGTGATTGTTCACTAAAAGACGTTCCGGCTTGAAATTGAGCGACGCGACGTAAATCTTATCTCGATATTCTTTCCATCCGGTTACCGGAACCGCACCGGACAATACGACGCGTTCGCCCTCCGCCGCCTGTAGTGAAACGGGCTTACCCGGCTGTCCCCCGGGCATCCGAAGGGATTCGCGATACACACCTTCGCGAACAATGACCGTATCTCCCGCCCGAACAATTTTCAAGGCATCGGTAATCGTCTTGAACGGTCGATCCTGAGAACCGTCCGTAGAACGGCTTTGCGAGCCGGCGTGAACGTAGATTTGCCGAGCGGCACATATATGACAGACCGACAGTAAAATCAAAAACACACTTAAATGATAATGTATAGTCCGCATGAGATATTTTATCTATATAATAATGAAGAGTTATTCGAGTGTCGGAGGGGCCTGCCTGACCCATTGGGTCGCATTGTACTTGGCATTAAAATCCCTTTGGGCCCTTTTGACCTGGTCCTCGGTTAGCTTCATCGTCTCGCATACGTGTTCGATGGGAATTTTATGCTCCCACGCATAGAGAAGAAGATCGAGTATCGCATACGGAATGCGGAAGTAGAATTCCTCATCATTGACCTGGGCATTCCAGGTATCCGGACTCGGAGGCCTTTCGATAATTTCACGAATCACGCCAAGGTATTCCGACAGTTGAAACACCTGAACTTTATAAAGATGGCTAAGCGGCTCGATATCGACGCCGCCATCGCCGTATTTGACAAAAAAGCCCTGTAGGACTTCCGTTCTGTTGGTCGTTCCGCAAACGATATAGTTCAGCTTCTCCGCGTAATAATATAAATGGAGCATCCGCACTCTCTGTTTGGTATCGGTGGCGGCGACCAGCCCATTGAGTATCTTCTTGTTGAGCCGGGCCGATTGCTCATTCCCCTTGCCGTCATTAATCACCAATGTAAAAATGTTGAACGTATCCTTGGATAACAAGTCCGGCGGGAGCGTGATTTTCGACGTGTAGCCTTCGTCGTATTCCGGAAAGATATCTTTAATTAACCCATCTCTTTTCCGGTACGTCCCAAAGGCTTCGAGGACGGGCGTAATATCCACCGTTTCCGTTTCAATGCCCAGTTCCGCGGCGTGTTTGGCGGCGTACTCCGCACTGACCGGATTGGATTCTTTCTCGGGAAGGATCAATCCGAAAACCCTGTCTTTTCCCAATGCCTTGACACAAAGAGCCGCACTCAAAGCCGAATCGATCCCTCCGCTCAATCCAACGACGGCGCCCTCACGCTTCGAGGAACGAACGTATTGTCGAATGAACGAGCCGATACGTTCCGATTCACTCGCACAATCTATTTTCAGAACGTCTTTATGAAAATCCATAACACTCTCCAAAAAAGACGACTATCTGATCACTGAACGGGTTTGAGGGCTTCCGATCGATAATCCACAACCAGATCGGGACAAACATCACCAGCGGGACGGACCGGAAAATTTTCCACGAACCGCTGATATACAAGCTGAGAGGAGAGTATCCCCATCAGGGCCATATCATCGATCTCGCTCGCTCGGTCCGATGCCTTCATCTTTCGCAACAACTTTGCTACCTTTCCGGCGTCGAACAAACCTGCATTTCTCAATGACGTCTCTGACAACGCCTCATACGTATCATCCATCATCTTTTGATTCAACAGGCTTTGCTTGATCGGCGCACGATACGGATTCTTCGGACGCCGGAGTATCGCTTCGGGTAAAATTCCTTTAAAAGTCCTTTTAAGAATATGCTTTTCGTTTAAGCCCAGAATCTTCCATTTGGCCGGCACGCGTCCCATGAATTCCATGACCGATGGATCGAGGAACGGCAGGCGAATCTCAACCGAATGGGCCATCGCCATACGATCTCCCTGTGAGGAAAGCAGGTAACCGCTGAGGAAAATGGCCGTCTCCAGGTATTGGGCGCGCGCGAGATAATCTGCCTCCTCATAGGCAGCAGGAAGACTCTCTTTGACCTGCTCATACCCACAGTACAATCCGATCGCATGACGGAGATCGCTCGAAAAGAAATTTTTGATCTTGCTTGTATTCTCCCATCGTATCATGTGCGAAAAGAGTGGATCATCCACCCGGTCCAGACCTTTAGAGAAAAATGATTGCAAGGTATGTTTGAACCTGGGATTGTTGAAGATGTAGGGATAAAGCTGGCCGACCAATCGGGCCCGGTGCTGTGAGTCGGGCGCTTGGGCCCAAAACCGCCGGATCTTCGCTTCCCGGAAGATATTATAGCCGCCGAAGACCTCGTCTGCGCCTTCGCCGGTTAGAACAACCTTGAAATTGCTTTGACGCACGATCCTGGAGAGCAGATACAGCGGAATCGGTCCCGTACGCAAGAGCGGCCTCTCACAATGCCATAAACAATCGCCAAGGGCCGTCCCGATATCCTCATTGGTCGCTACAACTTCCGTGTGATCCACGTTCAAATAGGAAACCATTTGACGCTGATAGTCCCCTTCGTCGAAGGCATTTTCCTCGAAGCGAATTCCAAACGTCCTGACGTGACTATTAAAATTCTTCACGACGAGGGTTGTGATGCCCGAAGAATCCAACCCGCCACTAAGATAACACCCGATCGGCACATCGGCCCTAAGCCGAAGGCGAATTGCTTCCAGTAAGAGACGCTGGATTTCCCGGCTGATTTCTTCCGGCGTCCAATCGACGTGATCCGCAGGCGAATATAATGGAATGTCCCAGTATTTCTCGATCGTGACCTCGCCTTCGGAGACGGTCAGATAATGACCGGGCGGCAATTCATAAATATTCTCGAAAACGGTCCGGGTCGCCAGGGTTGTCCAGAACGTAAAAATCTGGTC
>JAFGTG010000326.1 GCA_016934255.1 Sedimentisphaerales bacterium | reverse complement strand
TCACCCCTGCGAAGGCAGGGGTCCAGAACGAAAAAACTGGATTCCCGCCTACGCGGGAATGACAAATCGTGTTTCCGCAACAGAAACGAATTAGTAACGTTCCTGATAACGATCGGAAACAGTATAAACATTTTCCCGCGATGTGGGAAGAAGACAACAAGTTTTTTACAGATTTCTTGTCTTTGTCATCGTTGTTCGTGATTGCCCGCCCAAAAACATGCTAAATTCAAGCGACCTTCATTATCAGACCGTCAGTACCGATTGCGACGGACCCCCGATCTGTCGATAATTACTCATTGCATAAACTCCCTTATTCCCAACGCTCGCGTTCACCGACCGCGATTGAGCGGCCCGATAGAACGCGTTGTTAGACGATCCGAACTCACAATCTGCGCTCAGCTTGCTCTTCGATATCCCACTTCATTGCCCAACGCAACCACCATACTCGGGAAACATTCCTCGGAAGACCGCCGCTCCAGAACGCGGCGGCGACTGATATCAACCCTCCGACAACCGTCGCAGGCGTACCAAGAACTGGAAACGCGCCCAGCCCTCCGAAGATGCCCGTAGTGATCCCGACTCCCCTGCTGTACCCGCGAAGTCGAGGAGACAGGCGGACCGTCGCTGCTATCTCGCGGATATGTTCTCGATCGAATTGTCCAGGGGCCATCTTGTGAAGCCCTCTCTGCCGAACCATCCCACGAAGTTCGTGTAGGAGGCTCGTGTAATCGTCATGGGACAGCCTAACGGCAAGCTGTGCGACTGAGTTGTGAAAGCTCACAGCAACAGGCGGAGGTATTGCTTTCTTTTTGAGCATGGTTGGCAATTTAATTGCGTCACGCAAAGGGTGGTTGAGGTAGTATCCTCTCCCGGTCAACTCACCAAAGATTGGATATTTCAATACACTGTCGAAGGCATAGCACAAATCCAAGGGTGCAATGTTCGCCACCCCTGCGAGCTCTTTGATATCTGGTCGTTTGAGGAGGCGGTCTAGATCGAAAATGTATTTCTCTCCTGTTGTCGCGGCGCGGCGATGCTGAATCCACGACGAGCGGTGGAGAGCGGTCCAACGTCGCAAGCTAACTTGGTTCGCTCGCACCCAGTAACTGAATCGCTTGAAGGAGGTGAAGAGGTAATTGCTCGCGACGGTCCGTGGACGAGCCGTCGAGTACTCTTTGCCAGAGAATACATTGGAGTCCCGGCGGGCGAGTTCCCGGAGTAAAGAGTCCTCCTCTGCCAAATCATAGCCTTCACCTCGATGCGGGGCGGGAACTGGGTAGCGAATCGTGTCGCTGTATACAAAAAGATCCGCAAGTTGGCCAGCGAGGGAGACCGCCCAGGGATCTCGCTCAGTCTCGCGGAATAGTGATTCCACTGCGTGGATCGTAGTCGAGTCGACGAAGTTCTGTTTCATCCTGCAGACCTTTCTTCACACCTCCATATCACGTATGATGGTCTAACAATGTTTATATGGTTTCCAGATAATACGCCGACGGCAGGGTCGGTTAAATCGCACATAAATATTACATAAAACATCGCCCCGCGCGTCAAGAACCAAGCGCAAGTTCGCTGGCCTCGTCACACTTAGCGTGACTTCATCGCTTGCATATAGACGCGCAGGATGGCATTAATTCTGGTTTGATACCCTTTCCCTTGGTCTTTGAACCAATCCAGCAAATCAGAATCCAGGCGTAATGAAACGGCTTTCTTGGACTGGGGCATTCGCACGGTCGCTTTCTTAAAGAATGACTCGTCCAGAGGAGGAATATCAGAGACATCGATTTCCGCATCCGTCATTCGCTCAAGACGCTCCCAGTCAGTGCGAGATTTCTTTTTCGTATCTTTTCCTTTCATGTCGCAAGGCCTTTCGCACGGAGATGATACGGATTCGATCCTCCTCATCCCATTCCACATACACAACGATAACAACCGTGTTTTTCATAAGACCAATACCGATCCATCGATCTTCACTATAATCTTCGCGATCATCCAGGTAAACGACCATAGGATGACAAAATACCTCAATAGCATCGACGAAATCGATACCATGTCGGCGGATGTTCTCACGGTTTTTCTGTTCATTCCATTCGAACTTCATAACAGTATTGTATATACATTCTGTCTGTACGTCAAGCACTAAGCTCATGTTCGCCGGTATTTTTCCACCTTTAACAATGCCGACCGCATTTATGTCATTTCGAGCACAAATAGCCTTCAGCCCTGAGCGGAGTCGAAGGGGAAGCAATCTCCAGTGAGATTGCTTCGTCGCTCCGCTCCTCGCAATGACATTTAGACATCATCTTTTTTGCGCGAACGGTTACATTTCTTGCTGCAAAAACTCACTTATTCCTAACGCACGGGAAACCATCCGGTGAGGAATTCATCAAGAGGGCCTTTATATTCAGCTTCCGCCAGGTGTTCAACACCATGCTGGTTTCCCCAGGAATAGCTTATCAACGTCTTGCCCTGATAGCCGAAGATATCGATGTCCGAGTTGTTTATATTCACGGCGGTGGCGATACGTTTTCTTTCCCGTTCGGTGAACTGGATTCGCGGCGCCGGCCTGCGGTCGTCTTCATCGGCGCGTAACACCGGATTGAAGGGACTTTCTTCCCACGTCTTGAGATCCCTGCTTCGGGCAACCCAGACGGAATAGCCGAATTGATCGCGTACATAAAAATTATAGAAATAGCCTTCACAATATTTCAAGCAATGCGGCGCCGCCATGTACTCGCGGCCGTAGATGTATTCTTCGGGCAGGATGTCCCATGTTTTCAAATCTCTCGACGTTGCAAACCGGGCGGTCCACGACGTCACGTTCGGACGGCCGATCTCGAACATAAGAACATATTCGTCCCCGGCCTTGACCAGAGACGTGTTGCATATCAGGAAATTCGGGTCGTCAATGACGTTGCGCACTTGCCAGTTCTTGAGGTCTTTGGACACGAACATATTCACCTGACTGCGGCGTTTCGGGCCGGGCTTGTCGTATGTTGCAATCACATAGGCGGTATCATCTTCCACGTAGATCGTTCCGAACGCATGGTCTCTCGCAAATGCGGCTATGGGCTCGCCCGTTTCCGCGTCGCGAATCTGGATATGCGACTCCGGATAAACACGGTCGCTCTTATAATGCGTTCTTGCCCATTCTTCGCGCAGAAGGCGCCCTTTCCAGACGAAATAATGCGCCTCGACCAGGTCGCAGGCAATCGTCCCTTTCTTCTCGATGTGTGGTCGTTGAGGCGTCTGTGCCGGGTCTTCGGCCCTGGCCACAGTGGATGCCAACAGCAGTCCAATGATGTATACACAATTTCTCTTCATCATATGACTCCGAACAAGGTATAAATCACGCATAAATATTACACAAATCATCGCCCCGTAAGCCAGGAACCAGGCTCATGTTCGTAGTGACCGCCGTAAGGCGTTGCTTTTATATGCCCTTACGGGCACACTACAAACGGCTCTTCATCGCTGGTGAATGGCCACCACTAACGTCTGGCCCTTAGAGACAACCTGCTCCTTCGCCAAAGTGATTTCCATCCGCCCGTTTTTAAGTTTATACCCGCATTCCACGGGCATTCGGTTCACTGAAACCGTGGCTCCCGCTTTTTTGAATCCTTCCGGAATTTCAAAAGCAAGCGACTTGACTCTCAAAGCTCCCCAACGCAGTGAAATGTGCTCTCGTTGTACCTTATCGCTTCGCGTCTGTGAAAACGTACCCCATCCCTCGGCGGCGGTAAACGCAGCTTGGAAATTCTCCGGCGTGATTTTCGGTGCAAAACCGATACGTCTCTTTGGCCCGTGGTACTCGTAGCCGGCCAGCGCGGTATAAACACCCCAACTCGCCATTGCGCGGGCGTAGTGGTCGCCGCACTCGACCTCGTTGAACGGATTGTGTTTGGCGGGATGGTACCGCTCGTGAATCCCGTAACAAATCGCAAGGGCCTCGTCCACCATCCCATCCCAGACCATATTCCCAGCCACCTGGTACTCGATACCCGTCCAGACCTCGCTGCGATAGCGAACGCCTTGCTCCATATACTCGCTCTTGGGCCATGTACAGGTAAATAAACCCGCCTCGTCGGGCACTGCGAACCAACGCTCCGGCTTGTGCACGGCGTTATAAGGTCCGACGTCCGACGTCCAGTTATATTTCCAGACCGATTGCAAGGCCTTTTGCACGTTGTCGGCCGGGTAGATATATCCCAGGCCAAGCTGATGCGCCCAGCCCTGTCCGAAAAGCTGATCGGACAGGCATCCCTTGCCATATTGAAATTTCGGATACTTTTCCAGGTCAACAAGCTGAATAAAGTACTCGCCGTCCCATTGTCGTTCGACGGCAAGTTTGCTGCCGGACTCGAAAATTTTTCGACATTGCCCGGCGAACTGCTCGTCACCGATCTCTTTGGCCATTTCCTCCCCCGCCCGAAGCGCCGCTAAATAGAGTGAGCCGACAAACGTATTGGGTCCTTCGAAATTGATATCGAACGTATTGTGTTGGCTGTCTTCGATCAGGCCGTCACCGTTATTGTCCCGCGACATAGAGTATTCCAACGCGGCCTTGATACGGGGCCAATTATGTTTGAGGAAGCTATCATCGGCGGACATCTGATGCTCGCGATAGGCCTTGAGAATTGTTCCGCACTGGCCGTCGGCGGCGTAGGCGCGATTGCTTCGAAATCCGACGAGCCCGGTTTCGGAATCGAAGCCTTCGCCGAAGTCCTGCATCTGCCTGGCGCTGCGTTCGAGCTGCGGGAATAGCCGGGCCGGCGCGTGAGCATAGTTCCACACATGCGTAC
Organism: Sedimentisphaerales bacterium; assembly: GCA_016934255.1. Lineage (GTDB taxonomy): Bacteria > Planctomycetota > Phycisphaerae > Sedimentisphaerales > Anaerobacaceae > JAFGTG01. The sequence goes on along the minus strand of JAFGTG010000326.1, from coordinate 15,614 downwards.
ATGTCCCTGCACAACAGCCGACGCCTTCCCATGCCCAGAACCGGCCGTTCTTCCACCACTGGCACGTTCCCGTCGCCAGGTTGCAAACGGTCGAGTGCAAACGAAACAGCAGCCAGCGAGGCAGCGTGCTGTTCTCATAGAAGGTCTTATACCACTCCGCGGTCTCGCCCGTCAGATGGTCCCAGTTATCATGCACGTAATGGGCCATGCTCTGGGCATCTGTGAAACGGTTGGCGTACTCGTGGCCGTGCTCGTGATTGGGAAAATACCAGGCCAGAACGAAAAAGAAAGAACGCTGTTCGTGCGGCCTTAACACCAGAGGTTGAGCCGCTATCGCCGCACTGCGCCGCTCGGTAACTGGATAAGCCACGTTGTTTACGTTGTAAACTCTCACAGAACGCTGGCCGAGGGCCGTAAGAAGCTTGCTGGTCGCCTCAGGTGACACCTCGCCTTTGTAAAGGGATAATACCATCGAACCGAAATCGGGCAATTCCTCGATGGGACCGACCGGCCCGGAGCGGCGCTCGTCCGACAGCTCGATCTGGTCAACGTTAATATGTCCCCAGCCGCCCGAAAAGTCATCGACGATCTGAATCTTCGCCCGTTTGCCCTCGAATTCCTGCACGCTCCAGAATATCCATTCCAGCTTTTCATCGTTCTTGCCCGTGGCGGTACGGACCACCTGGCCGTCCACGTATAAATTAATGCACGTTTTGCCTTTGTGACTGCCGCCGCCAACTAAGAAGTTGATGAATTTCCGTGAGATATCAAAGGAAGGTGACGTCAATCTGCCGTGAGGTCCGTCGCCGCCGAGAAAGGTATTGACGAGTCCTTTGCCCGAAAAACCACTCACTTTTTGCTGTCTCGCCAATGTCCCCCTGGCGGGTTCGCTACCGAAGGCCTCGCCCGTCACGACCCATTGGCCGTAGTCCGAACCTTCGAAATCCGCGAGCACGATTTTCTCTCTCGGCTCGACGGCCCCTTCGGGCAACGGCGCCTTTTCCGCGGTATGCACGATCATTACTCGCTCTTTTTCCTCCACAATCCTGGACCGACGAAGCGCGTGCACGGCGTTGGCCGAATCGTTTAGGACGGCGTTTTCGAGCCACCCGATCACGCTGACCGGCAATTCCGCATCGGTGGTATTTTCCACGGTGATACTCAACATCGTCGTCGGGAGCGCGGAATCTTCCGCATTGAGAGGGATAAAGGGAGAGGAAGCCGTCAGGCGCACCTTCGCGGGGAACTCGTCGTCACTATACCGGACAAAGCCGATGGGATATTCGCCGCTGAACTCCACCTTCCCGAAATCCCGGTCTAACACTTTCGCAAGGATTTTTTCATCCTTTTTCACGTACACGGCAAAGCCCGAATCCACGGGCGAGTCCGGCCGATACGTACGATAGCAATCAGCTCCATACCCCGTGAAAACGTGTTTGTTGAAAATCTGCCATAAGCCCAGCGTCCCGTCGCCCCGCAGATAAAGCTGTCCCGTCCCGATCCCGCTAACGGGCATACCAATCGTCTCAAGGTCTTCGCCGCTATAAACCGCCTGCTCGCCCCTCTCGTAGAGTCGCTGAATATCCTGCTTCGAGAGTCCCTTATCCGTCGAAACAAGATGCTCCGACGACTCGACGACGACATTTATCATCAGAAAGAAACTGCAAACAATCACTCCAATTCCGATCATTCCGCGTTTTTTCATCGTTCATTCCTTCTTTTTATGTTTTGAAAATGACGTCATTTAACATTTTTGTAGGGTGTGCAAATGCCGTTATTTGTACACGCGCATTCGGTTCACGTGTGCGCAACCATTCTCTCATTACCGCGTGTGCAACAAAGTTGCACACCCTACAGTTCTACCGATTCTGACACTTCAGCTCTATCACAAATAACGTCGGCTCGACGATGTGGAGGTTGTTCAAGAGGGGCTCAGTATATTTAATGTCACCGTATTCGGCCTCGTTGAAATGATGCTGCTTGCCGACGTGGTTGTTCCAGTCCACCCCTTCGGTGAGAAAGCCTTTGTCCCCGTGATGGTGCTTGGCGCACGCACGCAGGATGGTTAAGCCGTCGCGAAGGTACTGCTCATTTTGTGTATCGCTGTATGCCTCGAAATAGGCCAAAGCCGCTTCGGCGTTTTCCCAAAGATAAGCCGTGTCCCACGTCTTTTCCATCCAGAGCAGGCCCTTGGTCTGGACGCCGTTTCTGTTATCGGTCATTTTAAATTGATCGAGTCCAGCCAAACATTTCTCATAAGCGAACTTCATTATCGTATCATCGTTAAGTAACTTAGCCGCCTGCCGGAGAACTCGGAAGCCGACCGCATAAGCGACATCTTCGTGGTAATCGTACGTGTCGTGATTGATACTGCCGAAGATTCCGCCCACATCCATAAAGACCTTGACTCTTTTGCGAACTTCATCGGAATAGTCGGCCAGATTTTTCTTCGTCAGCTCCGTCATAAGCTGGATGATGAACAGGCCATCGGCGCTTTTCTCGAAAAGGATATCCGAGTCGCCATAGGCGTTCTGAGGGTAATGTTCGCCCGATGGGTGACATCGTCGGGGGAACCAACCGTTCGACGTGGGCTTAACATTCTGCTCGATCCATTGGGCGTTTTTCAGGGCGACCTGTCGCATCTTGTCTCGTCTGGGATTGTCGAGTAAGTCGCTGAAAATCAATAACTGGTAAGCGATCTTCGCCATCGAGCCGGGGCAGAACCAGTTGTTTTTATGCTGATAGTTCAGGCAGAACTCGCCGGTTGTCGCCAGGCGATAACCTTTAATGAATCCCGTCTGGTCGTCGATAAAGTCGTCTTCAAGGACGTGGTCGAGCAAAAGAAGTGACTTTTTGGCAAGTTGCTTGTCGTCTGCATATTTTGCGAATGAGTAAAGCTCGTACGCTCCGCCGACGGCGTTGGCGGCCCAGCCCGGTCCTTCGAGATCGCCGAAATCGTGCCAGTGCATGATCTGGCCGGCCTGGTCCACAAAACTGGACTTGCAGGCCAGCTTACCGTCAAAAGGGACGAGGGTGCCCTCCGCGAATCGCACGGAGTCCCGCGCCGAATCGAGGATCGCATATTCCGGATCCTCCGGCAGATAAAACGCGCTGCCGAGGTCCTCTAAGAGAATATAATCAAGACCGAACATATAACTTTTCACGGCGTTTTCGTTCGCACCGACGATTTCAACTCTGAGTGTGTGCTGACCGGCTTCGAGATCGTGCATCCCCATGTCCAATACACCGGTCGGTATGACGCCGCGGTTGAAAAGGTCGATCGGTTCGCCGAGCCTTTTGCCGTCCAGGTAAAGTTGAACGATGCCATAGTCAACCGCCTTGGTCAACTGCATCTTCAAACGATAACGAGCCGTTTTCTTGACGGGCACGGCCAGATCGAGCGTATCGCCCGGCTTGGCGTCGGTCCACCACAGGTGAGCCTCTTCGCTCCATTTTTCGCCATAGCCGCTCATATCCTGGGTTCTGGCGTTCCCGGCGGTCTTGGCCAAAATTTTCAACTGCTCTCCTTCCAGCGCGCCTTTGACTTTAAATATTTCAATCGGTCCCCAATACCCTTTGCGTTCGGCAACGGGTACCGGTTCGTAGGGATCGGTCTGGCCCGCCGCCTGGTACCAATACACTGTGGAGGCATAAAGCGTTGGTTTTTCGTTCGGATAGTACTTCTCGATAGCGGCCTCGAACGATGTTTGGAACGGAATATTATCAGAAACGTGCCAGCGGTTGACGGAGATGTGGCCGCGGTTGTTCATGCTGATCGTTTGATTGTGGTAGCAATTTTGAAAAAGCGTCGGATTGCACCACGCATAGCCGAAGTAGTCTTCCGAACCGGTGCCGAAGGTGGAGGGAAATTTCTCGCCGTCAACGTAAAATTTCTCATCGCCTTCACCCCACCAGCCGCCTCGCGGATTCCAGACGTGCAGCATGACGCCGCAAAAACGTCCCCGCCCCTCGGTTTTCAGCATCGTCCAGTCAATCGCTCGGCGTTCGGGATCCTCAGGCAAAAACGCATCCCGATGCCATTTCGCGTGGAATCGCCCCAATTGCTCGATGGGCCGGCGCAGCGGTTCGTAGCTCGCCCAAAGGTACAACGTGCGCGGCTTGTCCCCCTCGTTGATGAACTCGAACTTCGTCGAGGTGGCGAACGGCATATACCAGTTGCAGTAATACCCCTCCTCGGTCATGCCGAGCGGGAAAGACCGATAGAGGTTCACGCCGGGAGCGGTACCGAAGAAATCACCCAGCGGCGACCATACAGCGGGCTGGCCCTCGTCATCCCAGGTGATCTGTAGTACGATGTCTCGCATGGCCTCCATTTCGTCCTCGCGGTTGTCAAACGTGCCGTTGACGCCGAAAGCCGTCACCGCTCGCGGTCCATCCAGTGTAGCCTCGAATCGTTCCCCCGCTTCAATCGTTACCGTCGTCTCCGCCCGCTCTACTTCCGGCGACAATCCGGCCGGGGCGGGACCGCCTTTACGAAGAATCTTATCAGCCGCATCGAGTGCCTTATTCTCCTCAGCGGATAATTCCCGTTTGAACGTCGGTAGGATTGTACCCTTCGGATATGTCGTATAGGTGAAATGATAATATCGACCCCAATCTCCTTCGGCCGTAATTTTGCACGACTTCTGGAAAGGAATCGGCACGTAGCAATTGCGGCCGCGCGCCGTCGTATGCACCAGGGCGGGACGCGTGAAAGGCTCATGCTGACCGTTGAAATACCCGTCAAACGACAAATCCACCGCCGGCTCGTCGGCGCCGTCGAGATAGATTTTCACGTGTCCTTCCTTCGCCAGCGCCGACCAGATACGCCAGATGACCGCCGGGCCTTCGATCTCGGCGAAAACGGTCTCGTCGCCTTCTTTACGAATGATGCCGGTCCCGTCGCCGTTGGCCGACCAGGCCACATAGTTGCCGGTCGCCGCGTCATACTTACTCCGCCGATCGTAGCTGGACCATTGGGCGCATTTTTCACCCGGTGCCGGCAACGTCGCCAAATGCTCCAGATCGGTCAGCCGGCTGATCAGATCGACATACGTTAACCTCTCGGCGCCAATAGCAAGTGAACATCGGCCGCCTCCGAAGATACCAAGAATAACGGCAAGGATTGTCAGTGAAATCAGGCAGGGCTTTCTCATCGTTCATTTCCTTTCGATAAATGTATTATCATAAGACAACCGATTATTTCAAGAAAATCTAAAAACCGATTTTCTTAAATAATATATGTCCAACCTTCAATTTTTCAGAACGTCAAGAACGCCATACTATATAAAAAAAGGCCCCGCCTTGCCAACCTATCCATAAAAGATATGTTGGGGGGGAGCCTTTATATTTTAAGAGAATAGCCCAGAGAATGCTTATTGAGCGTACTTCACAGAACAGCCGTACGATTTGGTCTCCCGGACGTCTATATCTTTATTAGCCGCCAATGCCGCCAATACATTGTCCACATAGTTCACCTTTTCTTCACCTTCCGGTGTTGTACCCATCGGTGAATTGTCGATGGCGCCGTTATAAACGATTTGACCGTGCGGACTAATAATAAAAAGATGAGGCGTCGTTTTGGCCCCATACGCCCGGCCGACCGTTCCCGCCCTGTCGTCGAGGATCGGATAGGGCAGATTATGCTTGGCGGCAAAAGCCGTGTTCGCCTCCGGGGTCGTATGGTTCGTGCTGTTAATCGCGAGCCAGACAACATTCTGGTCCTTGTATTTGTTGGCAAGGTCAATCATCGTGCTGGCTTTTTCGTAATGGTACCTGACAAACGGGCATTCCAAATTAAACCATTCCAACACCACCGTTTTCCCCCTATAATCGGCGAGGTTGACCGTCTTACCGTCAAAACCAGTCAACGTGAACGGTTTGGCTCTCTCGCCCGAATTCCATCTCGGCGGCCTGTCCGGCCGCGGTCTTTCCATATCACCGCGAGGTTGAGGCTCCGGTCGCCATCGATCCCTCCGAGATTCGCGCTCGAAGCTCGCAATCAATCCTTCGAGACGCTTGGCGGTCTCAGACGCGTTCTCCTTAACCGCCATCTCGTGAATCGCCCGCAGCTCTTCGATTCGCTCACGCGGATCGGGCTCGGGCAGCCTCGGCCCTTTCAATTTCTCAAGCTCCTCTTCCATCGTTCGAACCGCCCTCTGACGCTCTCTCATCGCCGTTATCATCTTTTCCCGAAGAGCGGCTCTTTCCTCTGCGGGAAGATCTCGAAAACGATTGCGATTCTCCGGCGATGTCGCCTCCATGAACGTTTTGAGTTTTGCAAGTTGCTCCTCGATGATCTTAATCGCCTCAAGCTGCTCTTCGCGGTCGATAACCGGCGGCCTGGAGTCGAATCTTTCACGCATCCTGGCCCTGAATTCCTCTCTTTCCGCTTCGGACATGTTCCGTCGGTCCCTCATTTCAGGCCGTCCGGGCCTTTCATCGTCCTGTGCGAGTACAGTAAACGGTCCCATGAGAACGGCCAGGATAATCATCATTGGAAGTCTGCGCCAGTTCATGATAATCACCTCCAAAATACAACGAATTCCTTCATTCCAGCCACCCCCACAGCAGGAGTCGGCGTCCAAGCACCAGGCAGCTTACATCTATTCGTTAAGGATGCCAATAAAAAAGCCATCCCAACGACCGAACCACCCGGCGCTAAAAAGCGGACCTGTCCGACCCCCGTCGGTCCAGGTCCCCTTTAATGCTACTGCATTCGTCTCTCGTGTGTTCAATCGAGATTACATCTCTTTGACTCTTCCTTATTCCTACCTTTGTCTTTGAGGTCGTTGCCCCCTTCCGGGTCCTCTCTGGCCACTGGCCCTGGCCAGGAATCTTTCGAGAAGCTGGGCGGTCTCCGTCGCTTTCTCTTTCACCGCCGATTCCTGGATCGGCTTGATATCCGCCGTGTTCACGATGACAAATTTGGCGCCCTCTTCCTCCGACGGCCTGAGTCCCTGAAGCCCGGCGACCTGGGCGATAATGGTATCGTAAATTTTCTGCTGCTCCTGACGAACCGCTCTCATCCGCTCGATGAATTTCGCTCTTTCCTCTTCGGAAAGATCCTGAAATCCCCCTTGAGGCCGCTGGACTTGCGGTTCCTCTTTAAGCTTCGCCAACTGGGCCTCAATAATTTTAATCGCTTCAAGCCGTGCTTCCGGACTCATCCGCCGGCCTCGGCCCCGATCTTGCCCGGACCTTTCCGGCTGGCCCACGGCGGCAATGACCACAAGCAAAACCACCAAAATGACGACCGTTGACATTAGATGCCTCTTCATAGTACTGACCTCCGTAAAAAAGTTGAACGGTAGAGACTCCGCCGGAACTGATCTAAAGCATGAGATAAGTCCGGCAACCGTCTTGAAAGGACGCAGGACGCTCTCACATTATTGCGGGAATTTTACAAAAAGTGCTGGAATGATGACGCGATCATATCGCCTTTTTGACTTCCGCTAAGAAAACGGAAATCTCCGTTAAGGCCTTTTCCGTATCGCCCAGGTTCTTTTCGATCAAACCGACGATTTTCGAGCCGATAATCACGCCGTCGGCCCCCGCCCGGGCCACCGTCGCTGCGTGCTCGGGGCTGCTAATTCCAAAACCCACACACACCGGTACACTGGTGAGCTCCTTCAACCGACCGACCAATCCTTCGATTGTATCGGATAATTTCGTCCGGCAGCCCGTCACGCCCAACAGCGAAACGGCATAGATAAAGCCCGTGGTCTTCGAGGCAACGAGTTCCATTCGTTCGGGCTTCGTAATCGGAGTAACCATAAAGACGGTATCCAGCCCCGCCGAGGCGGCCGGAACGGCAATTTCATCCGCATCGTCAATACTCACATCCGCCACAAGCACGCTGTTAACACCGGCCGCCGCCGCGTCCTTGTAAAAACGATCGCTTCCGTAATGATAAATCAAATTATAGTACATCAGGAGACCGATGGGGATATCGGCATAGGCCTTGATCTCGCGGATAAGTTCCAAGGCTCTTCCGCACGTCATACCCGCTTTGAGCGCGCGGATATCCGCCTTCTGAATGGTCGGGCCGTCGGCAATCGGATCGCTAAAGGGGATTCCAAGCTCCAGGACATCGGCCCCGGCATTGATAGCGCCCTTGATGAGTGTCAAGGAGGTTGGGTAATCGGGATCGCCCAGAACAAAAAATGGAATCAGGGCGGCTTTGTCACGATTCGTAAAGATATCTTTATAGGTTTTCATACGTTTCGATTCTCGTTCCTGGATTTTGATATCGTTTCGCGCCCGTGTCGCGGGCATCCCTTCGACAAGCTCAGGACAGGCTTTGTCCGCGAATCGAGGGCGGAACGCCCTCGACACTTACTGTGCCGACTCCGGTCGATAGCGAATAAAGGCATCCACGTCCTTGTCCCCGCGTCCGCTCAGGTTGATAATCACAATATCCTCAGCCTTGAACTGGCCAGCCTGGCGCAACAACCAGGCCACGGCATGGGCGCTCTCGAAGGCCGGGAATATCCCTTCTTCACGAGCCATTAGAAGGAAGGTATCAAGCACTTCCTCGTCCATGGCGCTGACATATTCGGCCCGCCCGATATCCTTTAAGTAGCTATGCTCCGGCCCCACGCCGGGGTAGTCCAGCCCGGCGCTAACCGAATGTGATTCGATCACCTGGCCGTTCGCATCTTGCAATACATACGACCGCGCTCCGTGTAAAACGCCTACCTTGCCCTTCTGCAAAGTAGAAGCGTGCTTGTCGGTATCCAGCCCATATCCACCGGCTTCGACGCCCACAAGCCGTACTTCGGGATCGTCAATAAAGGCGGCAAAAGCGCCAATGGCATTACTCCCCCCGCCCACGCAGGCGGCCACGACGTTAGGTAAACGCCCGGTTCGTTCCAGGCACTGAACGCGCATCTCCTCGCCGATGATCTGCTGGAAATGCCTGACGATCACCGGATACGGATGGGGCCCCGCGGCCGTTCCGAACAGATAGAACGTATCGTCCACGTGGGCCGTCCAATAGCGCAGGGCGTCGTTGATAGCGTCTTTGAGCGTCCCGCTGGCGCCGGTGACGGGGATCACCTCGGCGCCCATTAACCGCATCTTCTGAACATTCGGCATCTGCCGCTCAATATCGGTTACGCCCATAAAGACTTTGACGTCCATTCCCAACATGGCGCCGATCGTCGCCGTCGCCAGGCCGTGCTGGCCGGCCCCGGTTTCGGCGATGAGCTTGTGCTTGCCCATGTGCTTAGCGAGGAGCCCCTGGCCCAAACCGTTGTTGAGCTTGTGGGCGCCGCCGTGCATTAAATCTTCCCGTTTGAGATACACGTGACAACCGACATGCTTGCTCAGGGCGTCGCTGTGATAAAGCGGGGTGGGACGCCCGGCGTAATCCCGGGAAAGCACGTCCAATTCCGCCTTGAAGTCATCATCGTCGCGCAGACGATAGAACGCCTCCTCCAGTTCTTCCAAAACGGGTATCAAAACCTCCGGCACATAAAATCCGCCGTAGTCACCGAACCTACCTTTGTTCTTCATCATTCATACCTCAAATAATATGAGATATCAAAAATCAAATATCAAAACTACATATCAAAATGGAAAAATGCCCCCAAGTAACACTACGGTGACGCTTTACTTTTTGATTTTTTACTTGTCATTTTGATTTTTGCATTTCGATTTTTGATATCCCTTTCTAACCTCTCAGGTGTCGTATGTTATCGAATAATTTTTTCATTTTCTTATGATCTTTTTTACCCGGCTCGGCTTCAATGCCGCTGCACACGTCGATACCATAGACGCCGAGTTCGATGGCCTTCGCCGCATTGTCGGGATTGACGCCGCCGGCCAAAAACACACGCTTATTCATATGGCCGATGATGTTCCAGTCGAAGGTCAGGCCCGTGCCGCCGTATTTGTCGGGATTGAAGGCATCCAGCAAAATCGCATCGGTGAAAAAACAATCCGCCCCCTCGATATCCGTCTGGTCTTTGACACGAATGGCCTTCATGGTCTTGACATTATGAGACAGCAACGCCTCACAGAAAGACGGGTCTTCGTCGCCGTGCAACTGGACCCAGTCCAATGAACACACGTTACTCGTGCCGTGAATCTCATCAATGGGAGCATTGACAAAAACGCCGGCGGTATTGATGAAGGCCGGCAACCGGCTTATGATCTCCTCCGCTTTCTCTTTGGTGATAAACCGCGGGCTTTTAGGATAAAAATTAAAGCCCAGCAGGTCGGCCCCCATATCGATCGCCGCCATCGCATCGTCATAATTGGTAATACCGCAAATTTTAACTTTCACGATTAACATATTCGTTTCTCAACTTCGAAATCCAAAATGACTCCTTCTCGTTGTCACTCCCTCTTTCGTCGGGATGACCGCGAGGCATACTTTAAACTTGATTGGAAACGTCAATGAGCTTTTCCAAACACGCCATGGCGCCGCCGTCGTCAATGGAGGTTTCGGCCCGTTGGATGGCGGCGGTAAAATCATCGGCCAGGCCCGCGACGATGATCGCCGCGGCGGCATTGAGAAGCACGATGTTCCTGCGAGCGCCTTGATCCCTGCCGGACAAGACGTCGCGAACGATTCCGGCGTTGGCGATCGCGTCGCCGGTTTTCAACTCATCGATGGACGTCTCAGAAATTCCGAAATCCGCCGGATCGAGATCGACGGTTGTCATCTCACCGTCCATGAGTCGCCGAATGCGGGTGATGCCGAGCGTACTGATTTCGTCCATTCCCTGACCGTGAACGACCATCGCCCTCTGAGCCCCCAGTATTTTAAGCGTTTCACAGATCCTATCGAGAAGACCTTCTTCGGCAACCCCCATGACCTGCGAGGTCACGCCGGCGGGATTGGCCAGGGGACCGAGAATGTTGAAGGCGGTCCGGAAGTCCAGGCTTTTTCGGATGGGCTGGACGAATTTCATCGATGGATGAAATTTCGGCGCGAACATAAAACCGATACGAGCCTGCCGGATACATTCGGCCACGCCCTGCGGTCCCGGATCGATGTTGACGCCAAGTTCTTCCAACACATCGGCCGAGCCGCACGTGCTCGTGATGCCCCGATTGCCGTGCTTGGCGACGTAGGCGCCGGCGCCGGCAGCGACGAGTGCGGCGGTCGTCGAGATGTTGAAGGTTTTCACCGTGGCCCCGCCGGTGCCGCACGTGTCGATCAGGTTATCAACGCCGGCCTCGACCCGCACCGCATGATCCCGAAGAGATTGAGCCAGGCCCGCAATCTCCCCCGAGGTGGCCCGCTTCATTCGCATCGCCGCTAAAAACGCCGCGATCTGCACCTCACTGACCTCGCCGGCGAAGATAATGTCCTGAAGCTCTTTCGCCTGGTCGAACGTCAGATCGCCGCCCTCTAAAATAATTTCCAGATACTTGGTGATCTTAGCCATTTTTCCCCTTCCCTATGAGACGTTCTTTGCTGTTGCGATTAATAAAGCGTTCTCGATGATCTTTCCACCGGCCGGAGTGAGAATGCTTTCCGGATGGAACTGTACGCCGAAGATCGGAAGCTCTCTGTGACGAACGCCCATAACAACGCCCTCGAACTCGGCGGTTTTCTCCAGGCAATCCGGCAGCTCCAACGCGCAAAGGCTGTGATAACGCCCGGCCTGCAATGGATTCTCGACGCCGGCGAAGACATCCTTTCCGTTGTGCGTGATCCTCGAAGGCTTGCCGTGCATCGGCTCGGGCGCATGGCCGACTTTTCCGCCGAAGTACTGTACGATAACCTGATGCCCCAGGCAGACGCCCAAAATCGGCAGCTTGTTTTTGAAATGATCGACCGCCGAGATCGAAACCCCCGCCGTATCCGGCGTGCCCGGCCCCGGCGAAATTAAAAGCAAGTCCGGCTCGAACTCTTCAGCCACGCGTTTGAGCTCTTCAAGCTCGGTATCGGCCCGATAGACCTTCGCCTGGCAATCGCGCTTGCAAAAATCATCCACCAGATTGTACGTAAACGAATCAAAGTTATCGATGAACAAGACTCTTCTGCCTGCATTTCCCATTTTCTTTCACGTCCTATACTATGTCTCTCTTGATCGACAAACACCTTTACTTTTTTTATCGCGTGCGCTCAGTGGCCTTACGAAGCTGTGGTTTGGATCTGGATTCCCATTTCTCCACGTCCTTGAGCAAAACTTTCACGGCCTTATCGAGCTGTGCATCCTTGCCCTTCGGTACTTCGCCCGGCTTATTCCAAACCACGTAATGCGGTACGGCGCCATTAAGCTCCATATCTTCGCCGGTCTCCAATACATACCACCCGCGATACGGCATGCGGAGATATCCAATGTCCATTATCCCCATGCCGCCCGTCGAGATGACGCCGCCCGCCGTCGGCACGCCGACGACCTTGCCCCGCTTGAGCGTCTTGATCGCGTGACTGAATATCTCGGCATTGCTGAAACTGTTCTGATTGCACAGCACCACAATCGGCCTGCTCCACGTCGCATAGACCCGCCGATCCTCCGGATAACCCGGAACGCCGCCGCGCGACACTGTGATCGCATGGGACGGCTGGCACAACATCGTCAGCAGATGGTCCGTTGTGGAGCCCCCGCCGTTGTTTCGTACGTCGATGATCAGGCCCCTCTTACCCGCTCCTTCGGCGTACAATTCCCGTTCGAGCTTTTGGAAGCTGGACCAGTTCATTCCTTGTATATGAACATATCCCAACGTCCCATCCGATGCGTCATCGACCTTCGACCGATTATCGCGGATCCACTTTTCATAGAGCAGATCCTGCACGGCGCCGTACGAAATCGGGCGAAGAATAACCTCACGCCTTTCGTTCCCTGCATTCTCGACGCTCAGGTGAATGTCCCGGTCGAGCGGACCGTTCAACACCTTCGTCAGGTCCATCCCAGGATCTACATTCAGACCGTCGATACTCCGGATGATCTCACCCGGCTCGATCCGGCTTGTTTCATGGTCCGCCGGTCCTTTCGGGAAGATGTCCCTGACTTTCAATCCGGGCCCTTTATAATCCGCCACGAATCGCACACCCAAATGGGCCGTAGCAACATCCCAGTCCGGCTTCGACGGTTCGGAGGTCCATCCCCGAACGTAAAAACCAAGATGCGAACCGTTTAATTCTCCAAGCATCAAATTGATGACAAGACCGAAAGTCTCGGCATCCACCGCGTGCGCCGCCATGTCCGCGTACTTGCGTCGAATCGAATCCCAGTTGCGATTGCCCAGCCGCTCATCATAGTAGTGGTCGCGCATCAGCCGCCAGGCTAAATCAAACGCCGCCCGAAAATGCGCCTGGCGATCCACTTCTTGTTTGGCGCTAAAGTCGTATGTCGTAGTAACCTTCCCCTTATCCGTAACGCTTGCAGGCTTACCGCCGGACAGCCACACAATCTGCTTACCCTCTTTGAGCCAGCGCGGCTGACCGCCCGTCTTTTCGGTCAAAAGCTCCGGCTTGAGCTCGTCCGGAATCTCAACAGTGTAAGTGCCCCGCTTGCCGTCAATCGTCGCCGTGAAGGCCAGCTTCTTGGAGTCAGGCGACCAGAACAATCCGCGCTCCGTAGAACCCTCTATATTAATCCGACGAACTCGTTCGTGAATCCGCTCGAAATCGATGACAACGTCCGGCACGCCCTTTTTCTCGTCTTTCTTTTCCTCTTTAGCCTCTTCTTTCTCTTTCGATGACTCGTCTTCTTTTTTATCGTCCTTCTTCTTTCGCTCCTCTTCCATCTTCTTCAGCGCTTTTTCGATCATACGGTCGCGTTTATTTTTCTCGTACTCTCCCTTTTCGAGCCAGATGTAAAAGATGTCCGTCTCCCGGTCGAGACGGTCTCCGACAAAAGCGATCACCTTGCCGTCCGGCCGCCAGACCGGATCGTGCTCGTCATACGGATGCTTGGAGACATTCACCGGCTCGGAGGACCTATCCACCGGCATGATCCAAATGTCCCGGTTGAAATTCTCGTCGTTAATCGCATAGACGATCCATTTATCGTCCGGCGACCAGTCGTACTCCGGTGTATCCCACGACTTCAATAAACGTTTTTCATCCTTACCCTCCGGCGTCATCGTCCACAGATCACCAGTCCCTTTGATAAACGAAATCCGCGAACCGTCCGGACTCAATCGAATATCCGATTCCACCTCTACATCCTGCGTCAGACGCTTCAACTCGAACGCTTTGTTTTGCCACCAATACAGTTCCACATCGACACGCTCGGCGCGCCAGATGTCACACTGGCCTTCCGTGTCACTGGTAAACAAAATAGAGTCACCCTCGGACGAAAAAATCGGGCCCCGTTCCTCTTCCGGCGTATCGGTCACCTGCCGGGGCTCGCAAAGCTCCGTATCCATTACCCACAAATCCCCCCCGGCAATAAACGCCATCTCCAGCCCGTCTTCAGAAAACGCCACCGCCGAGGCCTCATCGAGCGTCCGTCGCACAATCGGCGGCGTCACGGTATCGCCCACATTCCTGATCTCGATCCGCTTGGGCGCAGCATCGCTGTCCGGCCGAAACCGATAGAAATCGAACAAGTGCCGAAATACAATCACCGATCCGTCGCGCGAAATGCACGGAAAGACGACCGAATCGTCCTCGAACTGCGTGAGTTGCCGTTCTTCATTCGTATCAAAATCGTATTCCCACAGATTAAACACGCCATCCTGTTCGCCGACATAATAGAAACCACTTTCATTCGCCTTCCACAAAGGCCAGCAGGAAGCGGTCTCACGAGCCAGAAGTTTCGTATAATCGTTCGTCTCCAAATCGATCATCCAGATTTGACTGGCGCGGGAACCGGTGTAGCCCTTTCGCCACCAGGTCATACCCTCGCGCGTAAAAAGAAGTTTCTTACCGTCCGGCGAAAGCACGCCGTCCTGGCCATAGGCATCGAAGAGCAGTTCTTCAGCCTTGCGCTCATTTCGGGAAATCTTAAAGAAACGCTGAGAATCACGCCAGATGTGGTCCCGCCGGGCATTAACCAATAGCGCATCGCCCGAAGGACACCATTGTTCGAGCGTATATCCCGCTGTATGAAACGTTAGTTGCTTCGGCGCGCCGCCGTCAACGGGCATCACGAACACCTGATCGCCCGCATTGCGATCGCTGACAAAAGCAATCTCCGATCCATCGGGAGAAAAGGCTGGCTGAGAATCGGCAGACGGATGCTGCGTGAGCTGTCGCGCGACGCCGCCTTCCGTCGGAACAATCCAGATATCCCCTCGCCACGCGAAGGCGAGCTTCGAACCGTCCGCAGAGAGCGCCGGATCCGAACCGAGCCGGATCGATTCATTCTCGGCTCCCTGGCTCATACCCATGAACAAACCAATCAATAAACAACTCTTCAAAATCCGACTACTTTCCATGTGCATTTCTTTCCCTTCTTTACAATCCTTTATGTTAACTATTGCCCGCGAATCGCACGCAGGCAGGAATTCGCCTTGTGTTCGGTCTCCTCGAACTCGGTCTTGGGAACGCTGTCATGAACAAGACCGGCGCCCACGCGAATATACGCCATATGGTCCCTGACCTGGAGGCTCCGAATGGTGATACAACTATCGAACTGGCCGTCCACCGTTAGATACATCACCGCCCCGCCGTAGTAGCCGCGTTTGGTCTTTTCCAACTG
>JAFGTG010000325.1 GCA_016934255.1 Sedimentisphaerales bacterium | reverse complement strand
CAAGATTGCTGATTATTTCCAGAAAATCCTGAAACAGATTTTCTGAAATAATATATGCCTAACCTCCAATTTTGCAAAAGTCTTATTATAAGGCGTTATACGAGCGCGCCCTTCAAGTTACGCTCGATCCTTACCCAGGCGGAAAAGCGCCTTTTCGATATGCCGTGCGCGCTCGTTCTTTACGAATAGTGTTCAGCCGTCTTGCAATCTTCCGTTTCCGCATTGGACGTGCAGTTGACATTGGCTTTTGCGTTTTTCTTGAAATGATCGGTATAGACATTATGGGCGATATGGTACATCCAGGTGGCGAATTTCCCTTCGCCGGAAAATCGGGATTTGTACTTCAAAATCCTTAAAATACGCTTTGAACCAGGTCTTCGCTGGTTTCGGCGCAGCCCGCTTAATTATACTCTCGATGTGACGTTTAGTTACAGAAATTGTTTAATGTGAGGAAGTTGGGGATTTTTTCTCAAGGTTCGATATTGACAGAAAGTCGGATTTTAAGTATAATCCCGATTGTGTGCACTTGTGACTGCGACGGGGGGGAACAGGGCGAATCGTGTGCACTTGGGAATTATTTAAGAGAAAAGGAGCATAACAATGGGTAAGCGAAAAGGTTTTACGTTAATCGAGCTTTTAGTTGTCATCGCGATTATTGCCATATTACTGGCGATTTTGCTTCCGGCCATCAATCGCGTCAAGGAGCAGGGCAAGCGCGCGGTGTGTCTGAATAATTTGAAACAGTTGGGACTGGCGTGGATTATGTACGCAGATGACAACGACGATAGGCTCGTTAACGGCGCTATCGGTTATAGCAATAGCAATCAATCCTGGGGCGACCACCGGGGTGAGAAAGCGTGGGTGGATCGGCTCGATACGTCCGGGGAAGAGGGACAGAAGGAAGCCATCAAGGGCGGTGCTTTATGGCCTTATGTGAAAGACACCAAACTGTACAAATGCCCGACCGGTCGGCGCGGACAGTGGCTGACATACGCGATCATGTTTTCGATGAACGCCGTTAATCATACACCGACCCAGGGTGTGCGCGGCGCTCACGTCAAGAAAAGAACGGAAATTACCAATCCGGCGCCGCCCTATAGAATCGTTTTTATCGACGAGGGCTACATGACGGCCGATGCGTATGCGGTTCATTACGATCAGGAACAGTGGTGGGATGATCCGCCCGTTCGACACGGCGACGGCGCGACCTTCTCCTTCGCGGACGGACACGCCGAGCATTGGAAATGGAAAGGCACCGATACAATCAAGCGCGCCAGGAGCGAAGAGAATCAACATACCAGCAACTGGACGCCCGAAACACATGAGGGTTACCAGGACCTCTACAAGGTTCAAAAAGGCACGTGGGGAAAATTGGGTTATACGCCGAGTCATCCGTAGTTTGTTTCGTCAAGCAGGGATAGCCTTAGAAGCTGGAGTGGCGAATATTTCAATCTGAAATTCTCCGAAATTCAAGGCAAAGGGGTATAACGATGGATAGACGAAAAGGTTTCACATTGATCGAACTTTTGGTCGTTATCGCCATCATAGCCGTATTGTTGGCGATTTTGTTGCCGGCCATCAACCGCGTCAAGGAGCAGGGCAAACGTGCGGTTTGCCTGAGCCATTTGAGGCAGTTGGGTCTGGCGTGGATCATGTACGCCGATGACAACGACGACAGGCTTGTCAACGGTGCCGTCGGCTACAGCAATAGCAATCAATCCTGGGGCGACCACCGAGGTGAGCTGGCTTGGGTCGATGGGTATAGTAACACGGACACAGAATCCCAGATAGAAGAGATAAAGAACGGCGCCTTGTGGCCCTACCTGAAGGATGCGGCCATCTACAAGTGCCCAACGGGACGGCGCGGACAGGCGCTGACATACGCCATTATGTTTTCTATGAACGCCGTCAATCATACGCCGACCCAGGGCGTGCGCGGCGCGCATATCAAGAAAAGGTCGGAAATTACCAACCCGGCACCGGCCTATCGACTTGTTTTCATCGACGAGGGCTACATGACGCCGGATGCCTTTGCCGTTTACTACGATCAGGAGATATGGTGGGATGATCCTCCCGTCCGGCACGGCGATGGTGCAACCGTTTCCTTTGCAGACGGACACGCCGAGCACTGGAAGTGGAAAGGCACCGACACGATTAAGGTCGCCAGGGACGCGGAGGGCGACTATCCCGGCGGCTGGTCACCCGAGACGCATGAGGGTTACCAGGACCTCTACAGGGTTCAAAAAGGCACGTGGGGAAAATTGGGTTATACGCCGAGTCATCCGTAGTCTGTCTCGTCAAGCAGGATGCGAGCGTAGAAGGGATTATTGACGCTGCAGGTGCGTGTATTGAAATTCAGAGTCCAGAGTCCTCCAGGGCATGAGACGGAGAGCATAACGATGGATAGGCGAAAAGGTTTCACATTGATCGAACTTTTAGTCGTCATCGCCATCATTGCCGTATTGTTGGCGATTTTGTTGCCGGCCATTAGCCGGGTCAAGGAGCAGGGCAAACGTGCGGTTTGCCTGAGCCATTTGAGGCAGTTGGGTCTGGCGTGGATTATGTACGCGGATGAGAACAGCGGCAAGCTCGTGAACGGCGCCGCCGGGTATAGCGACACGACCACGAGTTGGGGAGAACACGCCAATGAAATCGCCTGGATCGACGTCCGCGACTTTAGCGCGGACTGGGACGCCCAACTTCAGCAGATTAAGAACGGCGCTTTATGGCCGTACGCTAAGGATGTCAAACTCTACAGATGCCCGACGGGTCGGCGTGGAGAGGCCGTGACGTACTCGATTATGTTTTCTATGAATGCCGTGAACCATACGTGGACCCAGGGGATTCGCGGCGCCCACGTTAAGAACCTGAGCGAAATCACGAACCCGGCGCCGGCTTATCGGCTTGTCTTCATCGATGAAGGCTATATGACGTCGGATGCCTATGCGGTGTATTACGACCGGGAGACGTGGTTTGACAGCCCTCCCGTTCGACACGGAGACGGGACGACCTTCAATTTTGCCGATGGACACGCCGATCACTGGAAATGGAAGGGAACCGATACGATTAAGCATGCCAGGGACGAAGAGAACATGGGTCCACAGGTCGGCTGGACGCCGGATACATATGAGGGCTTCCAGGACCTCTACATGATGCAAAGGGGCTGTTGGGGTAAATTGGGTTATACGCCAAGTCATCCATAGGCGATCCTTCACTCCTAGTATCTCGTAAGGCGAGATGCGGCATGGAAGGTACGAGATACTACAGATGCACCAAATTCCACTGACAAGGATCCAGAAGCTCATTGGTCGGAGGATGATGCAATCCAAGCGGACCAAGGCCTGTTTCTACATCGAGTCGAAAGTGGATGTCACGCGGTTAATGGCCATCCGTCCCAGACTTCGAAAATCGCTCGGCGTTCGTATCACCACAAACGCTTTTTACATCCGCGTCTTGGCCCTGGCGGCGCAACAGTTTCCCCTCGTTGTGGGGCGCATTAATGGCGAGTTCATCAGGGTCGCTGATGAGATTAACGTGGGTTTTGCCGTGAACGCGCCCCAGGGTCTGGTCGTGCCGGTGGTTAAACGGGCCGATGGGAAAACGCTGTCGGAGATTGCCCGCGAGGAAAAATGGCTGACCGACAAGGCACGTGACAATAAGCTGACGCTCGAAGAGATCGAGGGTGAGACGATCGCGCTGAGCAATCTCGGTGCCTACGGCACGGATTCGTTCATAGGGATTGTCCCTCCGCCGACGACCACGATTATTTCCATCGGCAACGTCAGTCACACCATCGTCCCTTGGGACGGGGAGATGACGGAACGCATAATCGTCAGTATATTTCTTGCGGCCGATCGCAGAGTCGTCCACGAAATCTACGCGGTCCGGTTCCTGGGCCTGATCAAAGAGCAATTACAAGATCCGGAAGGATTGATTTAGTTTTGACGTTGTCGAATCGTATGGACCAGGTCTCACAAAGCCAGGCCGGGGTGACCTGACGATTTTTTCATGTCCAAATGCGCGCATCGATTACACTAAAATCCTGTCGATGATGTTGTACGTGAAATGTAAAAAGGTGTTGAGCGCCGGAACCTTGTTGAGGAGAAAAGAAATGAATCGACGTTTGAGAACAGTTTTGATTTGTATGATTCTTGCGATCGTGTCTAACGTGGCCATGGCGGCGTCGAGTCCGCATGAGGTCGTGTTGTTATGGCCGGACGGCGCGCCAGGCGCCAAAGGCAACGAAGACGGTGACAAGCCGTCGTTGACGCTCTATTTGCCGGCGAAGGACAAGGCCAACGGAGCCGCCGTGGTTGTCTGTCCCGGCGGCGGATACGGTCATTTAGCGATGGACCACGAGGGACATCAAATTGCCGAATGGCTGAACTCGCTGGGCGTGGCCGGTTTTATTCTCAAGTACCGCCACAGCCGGAGCGGGGCCGGCTACGGCCATCCAGCGCCGATACAGGACGCCCAGCGGGCGATCCGGATGGTTCGCGGTCATGCGAAAGAGTGGAACGTCGATCCGGATCGGATCGGGATTATCGGTTTTTCCGCCGGCGGGCATCTGGCGTCGAGTGCGGGCACGCATTTTCAGACGCGTTACAGCGAGGCAAAGGACGCGATAGATGAATGTAGCTGCCGGCCCGACTTTATGATCCTCGGCTACCCGGTCATCTCATTCACCGAGTGGTACACTCATAAGGGTTCCAGGAATAACCTGTTGGGTAAAAATCCCGCCCCGGAACTTGTGGAAAACTTTTCAAATGAAAAACAAGTGACATCGGAAACCCCCCCGACGTTCCTGTTTCTCGCTGATGATGATAAAGGCGTTCCAGCAGAGAACAGCGTTTATTTCTACCTCGCGCTGAGAAAGGCTGACGTCCCTGCGGAGTTGCACATTTATGAAAAGGGAGGTCATGGATTCGGGCCGGGCAAAGGCAAGGGGGCGTGTGCGAGCTGGATGCCGCGCTGCGCCGATTGGATGAAAGGCCGAGGGATTTTAGACAAGAAATAGAATAAAGATCAAAATCCTGTGTTTTCTGTTTCGTGTTGATCCGGATTGCCTGGTGTTTGTGAGAATTCCGTGTGTGTTTGAGAATCGAACGCCTGGATGGATCTAATCTCGAAAGGCGGTAATGTTTGAGTGTCATTGTCTTCGGGAGATTCTATAGCCGGCTCCGGCGGGGCTTGTATGTCAGGTTGTAATGTTGGCTCCAGCGGTTCCGGGTAAGGATTCTGATTTTCATCAGAGTTGTTAGAGGCAGCCTCTTCGAAAGGGACATCTCCATCTTCCGTTTCGATCTTGGTGACAGGCGGTGTTATCTCCAATGGCGTAGGCAGCTCGAACCGAGTGCGGATGAATTGAGCCACGTTTTTGTAATCTTCGGCCCCGTTGCAATTAGGCTCGTATTCGAAGATCGTCTGGCCGTAACTTGGCGCCTCGGCGAGCTTGATATTCCTTCGGATATACGTCGGCAGAATACGCGCCTCCGCCCAGGCGCTGTCGGTTCCACGCGCGTCGTTGAGAAATTGTTCGATATCGGCCCGGACTTCGTTGGGAAGCGACGCCCGGCTGTCGAACATACACAATAGAATCCCTTTGACCTTCAGGTTCGGATTGATTCGTTTATTGACCAGCTCGACGGTTCGAAGCAGTTGCCCGAATCCCTGCAAGGCCAGGAAGTGGGGTTGCAGAGGAATCAGGACCTCCTCGGCGGCGGCCAACGCGTTCAACGTCAACAGGCCGAGCGAAGGGGCGCAGTCGATAAAACAGTAATCGAACTGATCTTTGCTGGATTGGAGTGCCTCCCGCAGAATCGTTTCCCTTCCAACGACGCTGACCAGCTCGCTTTCGGCGCCGACCAGGTCGATATTGGCCGGTAACAGCCAGAGGTTGGGACGGACGAGTAAAATTTCCTCCTCGAAGCGGGCGGATTGGGTCAGGATCTTGTACGAGCCGGCCTCGATGCTTTGCGGGTCGAGGCCGAGATGGATCGTCAAGTGGGCTTGGGGATCGAAATCGATGGCGATCACTTTCGAGCCGGCCGCGGCCAGCGCAGCGGCCGTGTTGGCCACGGTTGTGGTTTTCCCCACACCCCCTTTTTGGTTGAGTACGACTATCGTCCTCATCGTATCGTGCAAAGTAGTTACGCGTTCAATTTTTTCAGCACGGCGTCGAGCACCCCGTTCACAAAGGCCGGCGACTTATCCGTGCTGTATTTCTTGGCCAGTTCAATCGCTTCGTTAATCACGACTTTCGGCGGTATATCGGGGCAGAATTTCAGTTGGTACACCGATAATCGCAAGATGCTTTTATCCACCGGTGACAATCTTTTGAACTGCCATTTAATCGTCGAAGCGGTTATCCGTTCATCACATTGCTTTATATTATCCCACGTCCCTCTTGTCCAGTCCGAAGCCTGCTTACGCACGGTCGGGTCCGCTTCCGTCTCCGCAAAGAACTGCCCTAAGAAATCAAAGACTTCCGAACCCTGTACGTCGAGTTGGTATAACGCCTGCATGGTCAATTCTCTGGCCCTTGTTCGTTTATCCATGTTCTTCGTAGGGTTAATGCTTCGTGCTTACCCCAGTCTCTTGGAGGGCAGACATATCCATCTGTTTCTGCGGATTATCCTAATTGTTGCATCACGTCGGCCATTTCCATCGCCGTTAGCGCCGCGTCGGCGCCGGCGTTGCCTCTTTTCGTCCCGGCCCTTTCAACCGCTTGTTCGATGGTCTCACAGGTCAAAACGCCGAAGACGGCCGGTGTCGCGGATTCGTAGTTGATTTGACCAATCCCCCGGACGACTTGCTGGCAGACGTAATCGTAATGGGCGGTTTGGCCTCGAATGACCGCGCCCAGGCAAATGACGGCGACATATTGGCCGCTGTCGGCGAGTTTCCGGCCGACCTGCGTAATTTCGCACGCGCCCGGCACCCAAACGACGGAGATTTGCTCGTCCGCGGCGCCGTGGCGCTGGAGGCCGTCGATGGCTCCACCGAGCAGCTTCGAGGTAATCAGTTCGTTAAACCGGCTGACGACGATGGCGTAGTGACCCTTGCCGGCCGTCACCTGACCTTTTATTTCTTTGATCATGTCTTCGCATCCCCAAACAATCGTGGTACATAGCATTTCTTAACGGTACATTATAAGACTATCGGCAATCACTTTCCAGAAAAACAGGCCCGCGCCCCGCGGCTTAGGCGACCGTTCGTTTCATGCCGGTAATAACATTCGGAATTATAAGAGCTTAGGTCTCGGAGGTCTAATAGAATCTTATCAAGGACAAAAGACACGCGAAATATCGGGAAACAGCTAACGCAAGGGTATCGGATGGGCGATAAAGACTTTTGAAATGACTATTGAATATCGACTATTGACTGCGAGGAGGCATTGCGCCATTGAGATGTTTCTGATGAGTCAAAGAGTCAATAGTCATTTGTCAATAGCCAATGGTTGTAAGGGTGTTTTTTATGCTTTATGATGATTTGGAATTCGGTCCCTATGATAACGCCGAGCAAAAGGCCCGGCTGGCTTTCGAGTTTTACGAAGACGGCAAGATGGCGCAGGCCCTGGATGAGCTGGAGACGGCTATTGAGATCAATCCGGTCAGCAGCGTTCTGCATTTCAACAAGGCCTTGACGCTGGATTCCCTGGGCCGATTCGAGGAGGCCGTCGCCGAATTCGAGACCGCTCTTCAACTCAGTCCCGAGGATTTGGAGATACTGAACTCGCTGGCGGTCGATTACACGCGCACGAGTCAATACGATCTGGCCATCGAGACGTTCGAGCATATCCAGGAGCTGGATTCCGGATTTGAGCCGTGCTACTGCAATCGGATCATCACCTATACCGAGATGGGCCTGCACGATATGGCGGAACAGATGTTTTATCTCGCCCAGCAGATCCAGCCGGAGTGTGCATTATGTTTTTATAATATCGGCAACAGCCTTTTCGCGCGGGGTCAATATAAAAGGGCGATCCGTTGCTGGATTCGCACCGCCGAGTTGGAATCGACCCACCCACAAATTCATTACCGAATTGCCCAGGCGTATTGGTCGGACGGTGACTTTGAGAACAGCCGGAAGCATTTTTTAGAGGAGCTTCGCGTCAATCCGGGCGATATCGATGTTATTTTCGATTTTGGTTTGTTTTTGCTCGAGGTCGGCGACGTCGAGTCGGCCAAGGAGAAGTTTAACCGGATTCTCGAAATCAATCCGGATTTCGCGGCGGCCCTGTTTTATCTTGGAGAGATTGCGTTCAACAACCAGGATTACGAACGAGCGGTGGAGTTGTACAATCAATCGCTCGAAAAAGATCGAACGCTCCAGGGACCGTGTTACCGGCTCGCTCAGTACTCGTTGATGAAGGGCTGCAAGATCGAGACCGGGGCGTATTTAATCTCCGAGATGAAGCTTCCTTTGGAAGATGCGGGCACGCTGGTTTCGATGGGATCGATGTTTATCGAGATCGACGATCTGACCCAGGCGATGCATTGCTTGATGCGGGCCATCGAAACGGACGGCGCGAACGCGGACGCCTATTATTATCTCGGCGTCGTTAGCGCTCTACAGGATAATTTCAATAACGCCGCGGAGCTTTTCGCTCATGCCCTGGATCTCCGGGGCGATCACGTTCCCACGTTGAGAGATTCGGCGTCCGTCTGTCTGGCGTTGGGCCGGCTGACCGATGCCGATACCCGAATCAAGAAGGCGCGAAGCCTGGACGGCGACGATGTACGGTTAAAAAAGATCGAACGCTCGATCATCGTCGCGCGCACGAAGCAGCGGATCAAGAGCGCCCTCAATCGGTTCAAACTCGGCCCGTCGGACGAAAAATCCCTTCGATAATCGTTTCCCATATCCATCTGAAATTCGCATTTTTCTTATAATCTCGCTTGAAAAGGGACCGGCGTAACGGTATTCTGGTGATGAGCACCAAGTGAGGCTTTGTCTGCGCTGAGTATGTGTAACATCTAATGGGAGGTACACGACTTATGGCCGAAGACCGAATCAAATGTCCCGTCTGTGCTGAACTGATTAAGCGGGGCGCCAAAAAGTGCCGTTTCTGTGGAGAATGGTTAGGGGGTAGCGAGGAAGATAAAGAAGATATCGTGCACCGGGAGCATTTTGAACCTCCAGACGACGAACATGAGGATCGGCATGAGGACAGAAATGGCGATGTCGAAGATAAATCTCCTGAACCGGTAACGGTTAATACGGTTGGAACCGCCTTGGTGAGGAACAAGCGTCCATTTCCCTGGTTGAGAATCATCCTGTTCTTCGCTTATGCGGGCATAATTGTCGCGTTGGTGTGCTCGGAGCGTACTGCTCGCCAGATGTTGCGTGATGCCAAAGCTGAAGGGGAGGCCTTAAATGACCAAGCCGCTTTCGATATTTATTCGACGATCCTTCATAAATATCCTTTCACTTTGGCCGTCATAGAGACTCAGCGTAGTCTAAGAGGTCTGTCTGAAGCGCACGGATTTCCAATGCCCCGGCCGTCGTGGCTTGAGATGGTTGAGGATGTATTAGCGAAAGAAACGACCGTCTGCGAGGTTTACTTGCTGTCGTTCGTCGGCTGGCCCGCATGTGCGGTATTGCTGGCTCTGGTATTTCTGACGCGCATTCTCCGTCCCGGCACTGCTCTGTTTGTCTTGGTGCTTTTAGCGGTAGCCGTAGCCGGATCGGTAGTCCAGCTTTCATGGTACGGGCGTCTATTGACGGAGCCGGTAGCAAACGTGCTTTTTGAAAAACCGCTGGTTCTCTATGGTTTGACTTACGCGTTGCTCGTTATAACGGCCTTGATGACGCTCACGGCGACAAGGAAACGCAGGCATAAGGTTGTTCCGGTGAGACATTAGTCATGCGGCCGAGATTGAATTTCATATTTTATTTAGCTATCGGAACGCTTTTTGTCGCGTTCTGGATCCCGTATGTTCCGGGAACGGTTTGCTACGGTGCGGACCAGGACGCGAACGATGCTGCGATTGGCAAATCCACAGAGCCGTCGTCGGATGAACCCAATTCTGTAGTTGAGATAAAAACCCAGACAGATCAAAACGACGTCAGTACGGAACCGGCGCCAGAAGCCGGTAGTGGATCAAGAAGAACACCGTTCTGGGCGACGCCCAAGATGATCGCGTTCTATGTGATTGTTGGAATAGCGATCATTGCCGTGGTGGGTTGGTTTCTTTTAAAAAGCACCGGCCGGACGAGATTGGGCATGAGGCAGACGCTGAGTCAGGATGAGGACCTCGCGGGGGGAGAATTTTTGATCGTATTTAATTGGACTCAAAAAGTGCTTTATCTGCCCACCGTTATCGCGTCGTTTATTGCGGCGTTATTTATGTATTTCCTCGATTACGACCCTGCGCTCCCGTTGTCTTCGGAGGTAGTGCGGATCATTGAAATCGTTGGCGGCGTCTGGTTTGCGATCTTCTTTTTTAATTTCCTGATCGAAGAGTACAATATTCGACTGATGGTTATCGTTCTGAGTCTGGTGAGTATCGGTTTCCTGCTTTTATTATTGATTTTGTTTGAATGTATGGGGTCTTTCTTCCGGCTGTTTAAACACCTTGACGTGTTCATAAGCTGGAAAGGTTTCTTACTTGCGGGCTTCATCGGTTTACTGACCATTGTTGTTTCGTGGATCAAGGGGCTCTTTTACTATGTTGTGGTCACGCCCAACTATTTAAATTTACAAGAAGGACTGACCGAGACTGGAAAACAAATCGCACGGAGGGATTTCCACACGAGCGTGGACACGACCGACCTGGCGGAACGTCTTTTCGGTTTCGGCAAAATCATCGTTACGTTCAAACAGAGCGAGAAAGAGCCCATCACTCTCTATGTCTGGCGAATCGGGGCCAAGGCGAAAAAGCTGGAGGAAATGGGGACCAAGACGATCGTCACATGAGCGGGGTTTTTTCTTTGAACAATTCGGGCTTTTTCCTTATACTTCCTTCTCGTCGTGATTCTTCGGCGGCCGTCGAGGGCGAACAGGACGATGGCCGGCTTCGTATCGAGCGAAGTCGAAGCATGAAAATACAAGAGTTCCGGCCGAGTGGCGGAATGGCAGACGCTGGGGACTTAAAATCCCCTGCCCGTTAGGGCGTGTGGGTTCGACTCCCACCTCGGCTAT
>JAFGTG010000324.1 GCA_016934255.1 Sedimentisphaerales bacterium | reverse complement strand
TATAAAAAATTCCATCATTCTCATGAGTGTATCTTTGCCCCCGAAACGAAAACCCTTTTTCTTCCTTGATGATGGGAAGGTTAAATTGGCTCCAGTCTTTAAAATAATGAACGGGGGCATGCAGGATGAGCAACTTTTGAAAATCCGTATGACTCAGTTCTGATTCTTTTTTGAAAACACAGTTCTTGTAAGACCTGGAAAACGCTCTTTTTATTCTATCCAAACCAGAACTCTCTTCTGTTCCTTCAGGAAGAACAAATATTTTATCAGCCTCATTATAATAATAATTTGCTATTTTATAAAAAGCCTCACAATCAGGGCGAGGGATCGATTTCACATCAATATAACCATCGGCATTGACCTCGTATTGTATGGTGTCTGATTTAAACACATCGAGATTTTCAGGTACATATTCTTCCAGGATTTGCCCAAAAGAAGAACAGTTTATACAAGCAAGAATGATGACATAGGCTATCTTCTTCATTGTATGTCTCCTTAAATAACTCATTTTGATTAATGTGACTGGGGAAATTATGCGAATTGTATATTACCGTTTTATTACCGTTTTATACTTTTTCTAATATTTTTAAACACAGGGTCAAATCGAATCAACAAACAGAATGACTGAATGAATACGGCTGCTCATCAGCTACCGCGTTAGGAATCTCGTCATCACATTACTCCCACTACAACGATCAATCCCAATCCCCGAAGAATGTGTGACAAATATGCTTTTATATTGTAACCTATTCATATTGACCATTTTTTGTGGTCATCCCTGCGAAGGCAGGGATCCAGGAACGTAACGAATGAAGTGGATTCCCGCTTTCGTGGGAATGACAGATCGTTCTATTTTTATATCTTTGAATGGCCTTTTCAAAGGGAGGTGCAATTATGACGATTCAAAATACCACCAAACAGATATCATTGACACTTTGCGTGCTCCTTTTATCTGTCGGTATCGTGCATGCACGGCGTTATCATGTCTCAGTCAATGGGGATGATACGAACAAAGGAAACGCCAAAGCCCCTTTTAAAACCATTTCCAGAGCCGCGGAGGTGGCTCAGCCCGGCGATGTTGTCACCGTGCATGAGGGGACCTATCGCGAGCGCATTACGCCGCTGCGGGGTGGAGAATCGGATTCGAAACGGATCGTATATCGAGCCGCACCGGGAGAAAAAGTCGTCATTAAAGGCTCAGAGATGATTACCGGATGGACAAAAGTTCAGGACGACGTGTGGAAAGTGGTTATACCCAACAGCTTTTTCGGGGATTTCAATCCCTATAGCGATAAGATCCACGGGGACTGGTTCAACGGGAAAGGACGAGACCATCATACGGGCGCGGTGTATCTAAAGGGCCACTGGCTCACCGAAGCGGCCAAACTGGACGACGTGCTCAAGCCCGCCGGGGATACCCCGCTGTGGTTCGGACGGGTGGACGAGACGAACACCACAATCTGGGCGCAGTTCGACGAAAAAAATCCCAACGAAGCCGAGGTTGAGATCAACGTCCTACAAGCGGTGTTCTATCCCGACAAAACAGGCATCAATTTCATCACCATTCGCGGTTTTACCCTGATGCACGCGGCTACGCCCTGGGCGCCACCCACCGCCGAGCAGATCGGCCTGATCGGCACGAACTGGAGCAAGGGATGGATCATCGAGAACAACGATATCCGCTACTCGACGTGCGTGGGCATCACGCTCGGCAAGCACGGCGACGAATGGGATAACACATCGGAAAATACCGCCGTCGGTTATGTGAAAACCATCGAGCGTGCCCTTGCCAGAGGCTGGTCGAAGGACAACATCGGCCACCATGTCGTTCGGAACAACGAAATCTCGCATTGCGAGCAGGCGGGCCTCGTTGGGAGCATGGGTGCGGTGTTCAGCACGATCACCGACAACGACATCCACGACATCCACATCCGGCAATTGTTCACGGGCGCCGAGATGGCCGGGATCAAGATTCACGCCGCGATCGATACCGAGATCAGCCGGAACCATATCTATCGCACGTGCCGGGGCATCTGGCTGGATTGGATGGCCCAGGGCACGCGCGTGACAGGAAACCTCCTGCACGATAATAACACGTGCGAAGACCTTTTCGTGGAGGTCGATCACGGTCCGTTTCTCGTGGATAACAATATCTTTCTTTCCCGTCGCTCGTTGCTGGACATGTCGCAAGGCGGGGCTTACGTCCATAATTTGTTCGCGGGTCAGATCGTGCAACGCCCGGAATTGCGACGCGAAACGCCCTACCACCCGGCCCACAGCACGAAGGTCGCAGGCTTGAAAAACATCTCCGGCGGCGACGACCGATTCTACAACAATATTTTCGTAACGGGCGGGCTGAATGTATATGACAAGGCCGCACGACCCATGTATGTTGACGGCAACGTTTACTATCACGGCGCCAAGCCCTTTGCCAAAGAAACAAATCACCTTGTGAAGCCGGACTTCGATCCACAGATCAAACTCGTTGAAGATAGTGGCGGTGTGTTCCTTCACATAGCGCTGGGTGAAGATTGTAATGCCCTAAATACGCCTTTGGTCAACACCGCGTTTTTAGGCCGGGCCGAAGTTCCCAACGTGGCTTACGAGAATCCCAACGGGACGCCTTTGAAGATCGACACAGACTATTCCGGCAACAAACGAAACGAAGCCAATCCCACACCTGGTCCCTTCGAGAACCCGGGAGAGGGAAGGCTTTATCTGAAAGTATGGTGACACCGTGATGGCGCTTAGATCGTTAACCGTGTCATTCCAAGCGAAGTCGAGGAATCTGGTTCACAACCGTACAGGCTTTCCCGTTCCAGACCGGATTTCTCCGCTCGCTGTCCCTTCGACTTCGCTCAGGGCTAAAAGCTATTTCGGTCGAAATGACAGGGGAGCGGGACGCTCGGGTCGAAATAACGAAAAGCACCTCTGCCTTTGCAGAGGTGACATGAATAGCATTTGTTTTCCCGTTACTGGAAAGAATAAAGGAGATCAAAATGGACAAAGTCAATAGAAGAGCATTTTTAAGTACCGCCGTAGCGGCGGGCGTCGCGTCAAGCTTGATGGGTGTCCCGGCCAAAGCATCAGCCGGTCTATCGGGGCCGAAGCGATCCCGAAAGGATGACATCTCCATCGCCCAATGGGCCTTGGTACAGGAAATTCGCGACGGCAAATGGAAGAATTCCGACTTTCCGAGAATCGCCCGCGAGGATTTCGACATCAACGGCATCGAGTTCGTCAATACGCTGTTCGAGCTACCGACGCTCTCCCACCTGAACCGGCTGCAACGCAACGCCGAGAAGTACAATGTCACGATGATCCTCATCATGGTGGACGACGAAGGCGAGACCTGCGACCCGAGCAGGGAAACACGCATCCAAACGGCGATTAACCATCGCAAGTGGGTGGACATCGCCAGGTATCTCGGCTGTCACTCCATCCGCACTAACTGCCGGGGTCCGAAGAATGCGCCGAAGGACCAGGCCCTCGACTGGGCGGCCGATTGTTATAACCGCCTGCTCGAATACGCCGTACCCGCCGGCATCGGGATTTTGATCGAAAATCACGGCGGCCTCTCGAACGATCCCGACTGGATGGTCTCGCTTTTCAAGAAGGTCAACAATCCCTATTTCGGCTCCTACCCCGATTGGAGAGGACCGAGCAAAGAATTCGACAACATCAACTATATCCGAAAGATGCTCCCCTACGCCGCCGGGATGTCTTACAGGAATCAGCCGACCGAAGAACAAACCGCCAGGCTCATCAAGCTCTGCCAGGACGCCGGCTACAAGGGCTGGTACGGCATCGAATCCAGCGGCCGGGATGAAATCAAAAAGGGCAAGAAACTGCTCGATAAGTACCTCCTCGGAAAAGGATAAAATGATTTGTCATTCCCGCAAAAGGGTCTGTTGTTAAAGTGGAGATTGCTTCGTCGCTTCGCTCCTCGCAATGACAAAAAGTGCGTTTCCGTGTCATTGCGAGCGATTCGAAGAATCGCGCGGCAATCTCAAATGCTACGAAAAGACTTTTTCAACAAGCCCGAAAGCGAGAATCCATTTAAGTCGTAACGCTACTGGATCCCTGCTTTCGCAGGGATGACAACACGAATCAGTCTGTATAAGTAAAGCAATTATTTTTGGAGACATCATGTTCTTACGATTTCTGTCCGTCATCGCGATTCCGACCTTATGGGTCTTGCTTCTCTCACCCGTTCACGCTGCCGATATGTTTACGTGCACGTCGCCCGACGGGCAGAATGTCATCGCACTGAAGCTCGTTGATGGCCACCCGCAATACGATGTGAGTTACGCGGGCCGGGCCCTGATTCGCGACTCGGCCCTGGGGCTGAACCTCGACGAAAAGCCGTTCAGCGCATTCGAGATCGTCGGCACGAAAACCGGGGCGGTCGATACCTCCTGGAAACCGGTCGTGGGCGAACGCGAGATCGTGCGCGATCACTACAATCACATGCTCGTTGAATTGCAAGAATGCAAAGCGCCGAACCGCCGGCTCCATATCGAGTTCCGCGCGTACGATGAAGGTGTAGCGTTTCGCTACGTCCTGCCGGGGCAACCGGCGATCGACGGCGCAACGGTATCGAGCGAGGCGACCGAGTTTCGCTTCGCAGAGAATTTCGGGGCTTACCCGATCCTGTGGACCGAGGCGCACTACAAGGAAACCACCACGCCGATCAACGAATGCGAGTCCGTGCTCATCCCGCTGACCATCGAGTTAAGCGACGGCGCGATGGCGACGTTGATCGAAGCCTACGTGGCGAACCAGCCGCCATGCACGCTCAAGAAGAAGGACGAGCGAACGCTCCGGCCGCACTTTCGCAAAGGCAAGCTCACGCTCGCTACGCCGGAAACACTGACATGGCGCGGCTTCATCCTCGCGCCGAACGTCGCCGGGCTGATCGAGCGACGCTACCTCGTCGAGAACCTCAATCCGCCCTGCGCGATCGAGGACACATCATGGATCAAGCCGGGCAAGTTCATCGACCGCTCCGGCCCCATCGAAACGGAGAACATCAAGCGGAACATGGACTTCGCCGCCGAGCAC
>JAFGTG010000323.1 GCA_016934255.1 Sedimentisphaerales bacterium | reverse complement strand
CGGGCTCCATGGACAGGTTTCGCCACCGGCTACGCTGCACCTCAATCGCGTTTGGACCCATTGAAACATACCTCATCCGGAGAATTATAAATCTCGCTGACGGGCGAGACCAGGGAATCCCTCGTCTTAAAATATTTTTTATTTTTCTATTGATTTTATCCTGGTACTCTGACCCCGCGTCTCCCCCCGTTGCTTTCCTTCTTTTTTGGTGTTGTTTTTCCTTTAGCTTTTGTTTCTTCAACCTCAGCTTCGATTATTTTATCTTGGAAGACTTGTAGCTTTCGATACCAAAGCTTGAAACCCACGAATGTCATAATTAAACCACCTGCAAATGCAAATAAACCTACATAATATTCAAATGATATTGCTTTACAAATATGCTTATGTTCTTTGGTCTTGGCATTCACCCGAATACGAGAAGCGACGTGCTGGCGATGTTTTTCCACTATCTCTTTCAATTTGTCCTCTATTGCCAACCTCTCCTCGATCATATTTGTATTATCTTTCAGTATTTTTTCCAAGGCTTCACGGTCATTTGGTTTGAGGTCTTCCGATGCTGAGTCTATGATTCTGGCAGACTCTTGTGTATGACGATCAACCTCTTGTTCCAAACGTTCAGCGTCATTTTTAAGAGAATTTACGTCCGAGTCTAACCATTTGTTTTCTTCTTCAAGAATGCTTAGGTCCCCATCTATACGACACAACTCAATGCCGAGTTGGTATGAATGAATAGATGGGATAAATGAGGCGAGAATAAGTACAACGCCCGCCAAAGCCATGAATTTATACAGATTATCTGTTGGTAATTGAGAAAGATCCATTTTGATCTCCTATAACATTTTAAGAAGGCTTAAAAACGTTTTCCCTTTCCCCAAAACTTCACAATATCATCGAGAAAATCACCAATGCAAATGAGCAATATCGTCCAAATGATGGTAAATACTACGTATCCGAATACGACGAAAGGGACGACAATAGCTACCTTAATGTACCATTGAAAAGGCTGTACAAATCGGAATATTAAAAAGCAGAGAAGGAAGATTATTATTGGAGGGCCTATTATAACGGTATATGATCCTATATTGTAGAAATTCTTCGTGCATCGGGAAATAGGTTCTGACTTTTTCATATCGCTACATTTCAATAAAATGTTACTCGCCCGCTGTCTCTATTTTACTGCAAGAGAAGAATTCAGACCTTTTACGCACAAGTATATTGTACTATTTACAGGTGTGTCGCTCAAATGAAATTTAACGAATCGACATGAACTTCGGTCGATGAACGTTCTCCTCTACAAATGACTGAGTTACTCAAAATCTAAAAAAGCCTTTTTTGAGGGGATGTTAAAAAACAACGGAAAAATGGGGGTCGGGAAAAATGGGAAAATTAAAGGTACCAGGTCCATTTCTTGAGTTAGCGAGACTTGGGATTCCATTTTTGTTAATTGGGGGACAGCATACATAAAAAAGGCTCCAGTCGTTCTTTTTGCTGTTGACGAGAACACAAAGAAACAAAACTACAGAATAAAGACTACAGACGATTTGTCGCTGGTCACTTCGATCCGCCTTCGGCGGACTCCATTCGGCCTGAGGGCAGGGCAAACAGTATTTAGTATTCCTTTCCATTGATTATTGACGATTGATGATTGACTATTGACTAAAGACGATTCGTATTTGGTATATCGTTTGTTGAATCCGCGTCATCGGCATAATCCGCGGTTAAAACTCGTTGTTCGTTCCTTCAATTCGGAGACGAACTCGCTTCCTATCTCCACGGTTACTCGCGTTCGGCCTGCCAGGGCTCCTGGGATTCCAGCGGCTGGCCGGCTTTGGGCGTCGCCATCGTAACGGGCATCTCGATGGGTATTTTCTGGGAACCCCGAACGATCCTTCCGAGCTTTTCCTTTGTGAGACGGACAGGCTCGGTGATCAGTTCGGGAACGCTGTAGGTCCAGAGGCATGAGTCATAATGCGCGGGATCTTTTTGAGGCAGCCGGACCGGCTTATAGACCTTGCCGTTTTCGTCAACGTAGGCGATATATATTCGCGTGAATACGCCGCTGTCTCTTTTGCTGCTGAAAACGATCCATCGGCCGTTGCTCGACCAGGAATGCCAGCTTTCACTTTTGTCGCTGTTGATGTCGAGCCGGCGGTAGGGGGGCTCGCCGGTTTGCCGGGCGGCGTCGAGGTCCATCATATACAAATCGCTGCTGTGACGATACACGGGGAAGCAGCCGTAATCGCACATGCAGAACAGCAGCCAGCGGCCGTCGGGGCTGACGCGCGGCAAAAGGATGCTCAGGGCCGTTTGGTCGGCCGAAAGCACGGTTTCCAGCGAGCCCCACCGGTCGCGGTCGAGATCGTAACTCATGCGGACCAGGTCGTACTTGATTTGATCGTAGGATTCAGGAACGGTAGTCCGGTCGGGCCACGTGATCGGGGCGCTGCAGAAGTAGAGATAACGACCGTCGGCGGACCAGGCCGGGTAGGTTTCGAGCCGGTCTTTGCGGGCGAGATCTTTTGTGGTCTTAACGGTCTTCGAATCCACCAGGTAATATGCCATCAGGGAATCGAAGTCGATCACGTCCCGTACCTCGGCGGCGGCGGAATGAAACATCTGCTTGACCTTATTGACGGAAAACGCCGCGAGCCGGCCGCTCGGATGCCAGGAGGTATAGCCGAACTTGGTCCCGATCTTTTGCGCGCGGTCGCCTTCAAGCAACAAAGCCGAGCTGCCGTAGGCTGTGCTGCGGATGCCGATGAGCGTCTTGTCCGTGCGATGTCCGCAGAACGAGTGGCAGTTCACGCAGCCATTCTTGAAATATCCGCTGTCCAATATAACGGATTCGTCGAAACTGCTTAAATGACGCTGATAAATCCCCATTTCCCTCCAGGTGCTATGATCCGGCCGAATCCTTCGATAGACCAGGTATGGATCGATGTCCTCACGCGCGATGTCGCAGGTAACTGTTTGAAAGCGTAACCATTCTTCGTTTCGTTTTTCGGTAGAGGATGTGTTTTTCGACGATTTGACAAAAATGTCCACACTGAGTTTCCGGCTGCGGTTTGCGTCAAGCAGCTTTTGCCAGGCCCGCTTCGGAATCGAAATCGAGGGCGACTTGCTGAAGATCTCGATGGGTTTTCCTTTTTCGCAAGAGACTCTGACGAAGTAGCCGGCGCCTTCGTGCTGTATCAGAAAGTTCAGGGGCGCGATGTTCGGCGGGATCATCGCACTCGAATAATCCGGTAGGATTTTTGCAGGTTGATCGATCGGACGGTATTGTGTGATCGATCCTTTTGGGCTGAGGTGAACATAAAGCAGAACGATTGTTATCAGCGCACAACCGATGATCGCGTAAATGAGTTTAGCTTTTCTTGTCTTTTTTAATTTTGCCTTCATACGTATCTGCGAATGAGTCATTCACCTGGGCCGGAGAGTTCGTATCTGTAATAGAAAAAATAGGTGTTACGGAATTTTTGGGCCAGTTCTTTGGAGGCAGCCTGTTTGTTCCCACCATAACTATTGAGAATCCGAGTAAAGTCTTCGATCTCTTGACGCTTTTGAGGGCTTGATCGATAATCGTCGAGATCGAGCTGCTTTCCTGTTGCGTAGATATAGATCAGGGCCGCTTCTTCATAATGCGTGGGGAGTTCAGCGTAACCTAAGTCGCGCATCCCCTCCATTTGTTGGACACATTTGGCTAACTGCTTTTTGAGCATATACCACGCCATCAAATATTCAAAGGCCATGCGATTTCGAGGATTCTTCTCCAGCAGCCATAAAAGGGTTCTTTCCTTGGGAAGAGCATAAACGGAGCGATCCTCCTCCAGGCACAAAGAGCGCAAATGCCGGATGTACGAATCCGAAGAAAGGGTTGGATCGGTTCGGAGGCGATCAAGATAATCTTTGGCCCAATCGGCATGAAAAAGCGTCTTGCTCAGCGCGCCGAGATAAATCTTAGCCGAGTCCAGATCATCCTTGACCATGTTAATCAAGGCCAGTCGTTGCAGGATCATGGGGCGAGCCCCAAGCTCTTCGAGACATTCCGTCAGGGCGTGTTCCGCCATGTTGACGACACCGAGGTCTAAATAAAAATCGAAGATGTGCCAGTACATCAATGTATGTTTCTTGTCAGACAGAAACAAACAATCCGGATGTTG
>JAFGTG010000322.1 GCA_016934255.1 Sedimentisphaerales bacterium | reverse complement strand
TGTTTCATTTGTTGAAATTGTTATTATTTGTTCTTGAGCGTGTTGCGCCACAACTGAATCGGTGCCTTGTCCCAGCTTCGGGCGGTGACGATGTCCAAATCACCGTCATTGTCGATGTCGCCGGTTTTAGCCTTGTAGGCGCTGGTATTGGCGACGACTTTTTTCTCCCAGTTTTGCCCTTTTCCCTGGTTGACGAAGACACATATCTCTGGCGTGGATGTTCGAATAAGCGTGCCGGCCACGATGTCGATATCTCCGTCCAGGTCCATATCTTCGGCCCGGAGCGTGTGACAATAATCGATGACACCGACCTTGTGCCTTTTCCAGCCGTCCTTTCCGGATTTGGGATTCAAAGCGGCGTACCACATAATGCTAAAGCCCGTCTTTTCCGAGTGCGACAATACAATGTCGTTTTTGCCATCCCCGTTAATGTCCTTGATGTCTCCCATGATGCTGTGGTCTTGCCATCCACCGGTGACATCTTCATACCACATGGCATCGATGTTATAGCGTTTCCAGGGATCGACGCGAGGATGATCGGGATTCTCCAGCCAAAAGCCGTTCATGAGAACGTCGTAATCGCCGTCGCCGTCAATGTCACCAATGTGCATGCCCTCGCGTTCGGCATTATCGACCTTCATTTCTATCCAGGACGAGGGAGAGATCTGGTAATAAACGGCAAACTTATGCTTCGTTCGTACGACGATATCGAGCTTACCGTCGTGATCCATGTCGTGGACTTCCACGTCCTTGACCTCGCTGCCAAGCTCGACCGTGGCGATTTTATTTTCTTTCCAGTCGGACGTAGCCGGTCCTCCCGGGTTGGTGTACCAAAAGACGTGGGCTTCACCGTCGTTACCCTTGGCGGTTACTACATCGTTATCGCCATCCGCATCCAGGTCCACGATAACGATACCGTCCCCAAAGATATGGCCTTCATCGACAATACTAAAACGCTCCCAAACCGGGTATCGATACCAACCGATCTTACCGTCGTTCTCTTTGCCGCGGTTCGTGGACCAGGTATGGACGGCGATGTCGTTGTATCCGTCGCCGTCGATGTCTCCTATTGCGGTTCTACCACCGATGTTTTTATCAATGACCACGTGGGTAAAATCGAGTTGGCGGGCCATGCAGCCGACTGAAAAGATCATTGAAAAAGACAAAAAAACGGTGAAGAAATTGTTCAATCGAAGTGACATAAATCACCTCCATTTTATCTAAGACCAAGAATCTGTTTATTTAATTCATCGTTACTCTTACCACCAGCAAAGTCGTCGAATGCGACCTCGGTAGCCTCGATAATATGCTTTGCAATAAACGGAGCGCCTTCGGCCGCACCTTGTTCGGGGCCCTTGACGCAACATTCCCATTCCAGAACGGCCCAGCCGGCATATCCCGCTTCGGTCAATAGGGTAAATATGCGAGTGAAATCCACCTGACCATCACCGAGGGAACGGAAGCGCCCTGCCCGTTTGGACCAGGATTGATAGCCGCCATAGACGCCGACCCGACCGCTCGACTGGTATTCGGCGTCTTTGACGTGAAAGGCGGTGATGCGGTCGCCGTAAAGCTGGATGAATTCGCAATAGTCCAACTGTTGGAGTAGAAAATGACTCGGATCGTAATTCAAGCAAGCCGCCGGGTGATTGTTGGAAACGTCCAGAAACATTTCAAACGTTGCGCCGTCAAAGATATCCGATCCCGGATGCAACTCATAAGCAAGGGTGATACCCTCATCTTTTGCTGCGTCCAGCACTGGTTTCCAGCGGCGATAAAGCTCTTTGAAGGCCATTTCGATCAATCCCGTGGGACGCTGGGGCCAGGGATAGATCATATGCCAGGCGAGACCGCCGGACAAGACCGGTATGGCTTTGAGCCCCATATTCGCTGAGGCTTTCACGGATTTCGTTAGTTCCGCCGTGGCCCACTCCACTCTTGCCGTATCATTTAATCCATCGGGATAAAATGCCCCAAACACCGTCTCATAGGCGGGATGAATCGCCAGAACCTGGCCTTGTAAATGCGCAGCCAATTCTGTTACCTGAAGCCCGGTCTTCTCAAGGGATGCTTGCAGGTCTTCGCAGTAGGACTTTGATTCAGCCGCTTTATCGAGATCGATCACTCGTTGATCCCAAGTCGGAATTTGCACGCCTTTGTAGCCCAACGAAGCTACCCAGGCGCCGATATTTTTTAAATTATCGTATGGTTCATGATCGCGCAGAAATTGGGCAAGATAAATGCCCGGGCCTTTAATCTTACTCATCGTGGTCTCCCTTATTCTTTTGACAAGATACTCTCAAATCGAATCTTATTAAATATGATGTCAGTATTATGGCGACTCCTTGTATTTTTAGGTTATCAGTAAATCAGGAGATCAGGTTGTGGGTATCAGGTTATCAGGATACCTGTTAATTCCGGCATGCTTGATTTCCTGATGTCCTGTGCCTCTGATATCCTACATCCTGATAATCTGATGTCCTGATATCCTTTCATAAGCTACTTGGGTACCTTTGCCCAATCCTTTTCGAATTGGGCCAGTCCTTCCGTCGTCAAAGGGTGCTTGTACATCTGGAAGAATAAGTCGGGATTCATTGTCGCGATATCGACGCCGGCCCGAAGGCAGGCGAGAATATGATTTTGCGTCTTGATACTGCCGGCGATGATCTCCGACTCGAAGCCGTAATTATCCCTGATGGTAACGGCGTCTTCGACGAGAATCTCGCTCTCATTCGCCACCGCGTCGAGCCGGCTCAGGACGATACTGACGAAGCTGGCCCCCGCTTTCATCGCCAGAAAGCTTTGGGTGGAAGAGAAAATCATGGTCACGTTGGTCATGACGTTTTTCTGTTCCTCGAGGATGGGGACGGCGTTCAGCCCTTCGACGGTCATAGGGATTTTGACGACGACGTTGGGGGCAATCGACGCCAGTCGAACGGCTTCTTCAACGAGCCCTTCCGCGGTTTCGGATACCGCCTCGACACTGACGGGGCCCGGCAGAATCGAACAGATTTCTTCCACGACCTCGGTAAACTTCCTTTGTGTTTTTGCGATATGACTGGGATTGGTCGTCACGCCGTCGATCAGGCCCGTCTCGCACGCCTTACGGATCGCTTCCGAATCTCCTGTGTCCAGGAATATTTTCATTGTGTTAGTCCTTATCTATTAACTGCTCGTAACAATTTGTTTAATTTTCTCTAATGTCACCTGGATATTCGGCTCATCTCCGAGTTCGGAGACCACAAGATCGGCCTCAGTAAAATCCTCATTTTCCGTATAACCGTTGGTCGTAACGATGCAGTGCATCCCGGCGGCCTTGGCGGCCAGCAAACCGTTCCGGCTATCCTCCACGACGACACATTCCGACGGTTTCAGATTCAATCTCTGCGAGGCCAGATTGTAAATTTCCGGGTCCGGTTTTTTCTTCGACACCACATCCCCGGCTAAAATTCCAGCAAAATGCGTTTTACGCTCTCGGCCCAGCAATCTTTCAACAACGAGATTCACCGCACGCTCGTGCGAAGTGGAACACACGACCAGCGTGACATTCGCTGCGATGGCTTCATCGACGATTCGAGCGATGCCGGGGCGCAGCGGCAATTCCCCTGATTCGATAATTTGTATGAATAAATCCGTTTTGAGTTTATGCAATTCTTTGATAATCGCGTCCCTATCCGCAATATTCTCCGGCCAGCCGCCGTACTGATCGAAATAATGCCTCATGCGTTCTTTACCGCCGGAGACTTCCAGGAGTTTCCCGTAAAGCTCGACGTCCCATTCTATTTCCAGTCCCTTAGCTGCAAATGCCTTGTTAAAAGCGACCCTGTGCCCGTCCCGTTCGGTGTCGGCCAGAACACCATCGCAATCGAAAATCAGTGCCTTCATGATCTTTATCTCACTATCGTTAGGAGCTACTGGGATAGCTGCTAACACATCTTGTTTGGTAATTCGCCCGTCCGGCCCGGTCCCCTGAATTTGGCTCAGGTCGATCCCATATTCTCGGGCAACTCGTTTAGCCGAGGGGGAGATGGAAACGCCGGATTTACTCTGCCGGGCAGTCTCTTCTTTGAATTCTTCTTTTGGTGCCGTTGAGGTATGACTGGTTTCAGCAGATGTTTGTGGTTCCTCGATAGAATCGCCGGGTTCCCCTACATACGCAATCGGAGCCAGCACCTTTACTTCTGCCCCGGCGTCATACAGAAGCTTTAGCAAAACACCCGATTCGTAAGCCTCCACCTCGAACGTCGCTTTGTCGGATTCGACGAGTGCGACGACATCTCCTTTATTCACATAATCGTTTTCTTTCACATGCCATTCGACGATGACACCCGTTTGTATATCCTGTCCGACCTGGGGCATAAGAATAGGTTTGGCCATAGTACACTCCTCTGTTAAGCCTTCCCGGCTCCACCGAACAGGTGAATATTCTCAACAATTCCAGCCTTCAATGCATCGAATTGCGAACCAATCACTTTTAGCGGATTGTATTCGGTATTATGTGCGTTGTGATAATTGACAAAACCATCGATGAACGCATATTTCAACTGAGTGGAAATATTGACTTTCGCACACCCCAGCGAAATACACTTTTTGAATACCTCATCGGTCAGCCCGGTCCCGCCGTGCAGGGCGAGGGGTATTGGTGTCTTTGACGCAATTTCTTCCAGCAGGTCATAAGCGATCTTGGGCTCGCCCTTATACACGCCGTGAGCGGTTCCGATGGCGGGAGCAAAACAATCCGGCTTAACTTGCTCACAAAATTGGACAGCCTGTTCCGGATCGGCCAGGTGGGCATCCTGCTCTTTGACGTGGATATCGTCCTCTACCCCGACAATGGCGCCCAGTTCCGCTTCCACCGTGACATCTTTCGGACGAGCCATTTCCATGACCTGCTTGCTCAAAGACATATTTTCCTCGAAAGGCCGAGACGAAGCGTCAATCATGACCGAACTCCAGCCGGCTTCTATGCACTCGGCGATGAGTGTCAAGTCCTTGCAGTGGTCGAGATGTAAGGCAATCGGCACTTTTGATGCCTTGACGAGTTCTCTAATCCAGGACATAATCGCCGAGCTGCCCCAGAATATGACCGTCTTGGCGGAGGTTTGAATGATAACCGGAGCCGTTAAATCCTCCGCGGCTTCAATCACAGCTTTGGTTGAATTGTAGTCCAGAATATTGAATGCTCCGACGGCGTAGCTCCCTTCTTTGGCCGCGGCAAGCATCGCTTTCATATTTTCAAGTGGCATGATTCTTTTCCTTTATAGAGTTTCTAAAGATGAAGCACCTTTCTCACTGCACCGATGATATCTGGCTCCTGGGGCACCGATGCCCTTTCGAGTTGAACGTTGAATGGGATCGGCGTGTTTTTACCCGCTACGATTTCGATGGGCGCATCGAGGTAATCGAAGGCTTCCGCCTGAACGATGGACGCGATATCCGAAGCCACCCCACCCCGCCGAACGGCCTCCTGGACGATGACTAAATGCTCGGTTTTCCGAACGGATTCAAGGATGAGCTCCTTATCCAGAGGAACCAATGTGCGCGGATCGATGACTTCGGCGTCAATTCTCTCCTGAGCGAGTTTTTCCGCTGCGGCAAAAGCTCGCGGGACCATATTCGACCAGGCAACAATGGTTACATCGTTCCCAGATCGTTTAATGTCGCCGACACCAAGATCAATTGCGTAATCCTCTTGCGGAACGGGACCTTCCGTTAAATACAGAAGTTTGTGCTCGATGAAGATCACCGGATCATCATCTCGAATTGCGCTTTTAAGCAGACCTTTGGCGTCATAAGGTGTCGAAGGCATGACAACCTTCAAACCCGGTACATGATAGTACCACGCTTCGAGACTCTGTGAGTGTTGTGCGGCTAAACCATTGCCGCTTCCGCCCTGGGTTCGCAAGACCATTGGAACCCGGCCTTTACCGCCACTCATGAACCTGTACTTGGCGGCCTGATTGACAAT
This sequence comes from Sedimentisphaerales bacterium, assembly GCA_016934255.1. GTDB lineage: Bacteria > Planctomycetota > Phycisphaerae > Sedimentisphaerales > Anaerobacaceae > JAFGTG01. The sequence goes on along the minus strand of JAFGTG010000322.1, from coordinate 1,757 downwards.
TTGATCGATAATCAAAGAGGTAAAATCGACGAAAAGAATCTCGACGACCGGCCGCATCCCCGTAATGGCCGCTCCGACACCGGCGCCGGTGAAGCTGGCTTCCGATATGGGCGCATCGATGATCCGGCGAGGTCCGAACTCATCCAGCAATCCGACGGTGACTTTATACGAGCCGCCCCGCTGACCGATTCCGCCGCCGATTACGAAAACAGACTCATCCCGGAGCATTTCTTCTCGCAGGGCCTCGTTGAGGGCTTCCCTGTATTTGATCTGCCTTACCTCGCATGTGTTTTCTTTCTCACTCAATTTTGTTTTACCTCTTCAAGAAACGCTTCAACGGATGGTTCCGAGCAATTTTTCGCATACTCGACCGCCTCTTCCATCGCTCGTTGTACTTGTTGCTTAATGGTCTCTATTTCCTCTTCAGTGCATCCCCCTTGCTCAATGAGATACTCCTGTGCCAGTTTAACTGGATCTCTGTCCTTATAATATTGAATACGATCCTTAGGCATGTACAAACCCGGATCGTTGACGTGATGGCCGCCGTGGCGATAGGTTTTGGCTTCGATCATAACCGGTCCTTCGCCTTTTCGGCAGAGTTCGGTGGCTTTGATGGTTTTTTCATACACGGCGAGGACGTCATTGCCGTCCACAGGATAAGCCGGAACTCCATAGCCCTCGGCACGCTTATGGAGTTCCGGAATCCGACTCATATCTTCAATGGCACTCGAAACCGCGTATTGATTGTTCTCCAAAACGAACACGACAGGTAAATCCCATATCGCCGCCAAATTCAGTGACTCGGCGAAGACACCATTATTGCACGCCCCGTCAGAGAAGAAGATGACAGAGACCTGATCTGATCCGCGAACATGAATACCGAGTCCGGCGCCGACGCCGATCGGAATACCACCGCCGACGATACCGTTGGCGCCGATATTGCCGGTATCGATATCGGCGATGTGCATCGATCCACCCCGCCCGCGACAATATCCGGCTTCTCGGCCTAAAACCTCGGCGACCATTTTCTTTAATTCTCCGCCGCGGGCGATGCAATGACCGTGGCCGCGATGCGTGCTGACGATATAGTCATCCTTTCGCAACGCCGCACAAACACCGGTCGCGATGGCTTCCTCGCCGAGATAAGGATGGAAATAACCGATGATTAGACCTTGTCGATAAAGCCTGATACACTCGATCTCGAAGATCCGGATCGTGTAAATCGTACGATAAAGTTGTTCGAGAAACTCACGAGAATACTTCATTGTTAATAGCTTCCTGTCAATGGTTACCAACTGGGTGGCAGCCTCAAGCGTAGCTTGGGGATGGCTTTCCGCAACCATCCCCAAAGCCTTTGGCTTTGAGGATGCCACCCAGTGTTATTTCACTTGTCAAATCTTAGATTAGATATAGTTATTTTACGGTTTTGCGCATACGGAAAATCGATACTTATCGCCTCGATAGATCGAATCTTCCATTTCGAGAATCATCTCCTTGCCGCAGAACGTTACGCCCTCAACTCTGAAGGCGGGAATCGGCTCGCGCACATCGAAGAATCGCTGCGTGCCGGCGTCGATCGTCACGGTGCTCAACGTCTGCTGAATCTCCGCCAGCGACAGGCCGAAACGCTCCTGATATATCTCATAAAGCGAACCTGTAAAATCCTGCTTGGCGATATCCGGGCAGAAATCCATAGAGATATATCTGACTTCGAGCATCATGGGAATATCATCCGCGAAGCGAAGGCGGTGAATCTT
>JAFGTG010000321.1 GCA_016934255.1 Sedimentisphaerales bacterium | reverse complement strand
GATCGAATATGATCTTGGGAAAGTGTACCGGCTTTATGAGATGTGGGTATGGAATTTTAATGAGAGCCTCGAATCGGTGATCGGGTTGGGCTTCAAAGACGTCACCATTGAGTACTCTATCGACGGCACCGATTTTACGACGTTAAGTACGACGGAGTTTGCTCAGGCCCCCGGCTCGGCAAACTATGCTCACGATACGACGATCGATCTCAGTGACATCGAAGCAAGATACGTCAAGCTGACCGCCAATAGCAACTGGGGAGGCATTCTGGCCCAATACGGTCTGAGTGAAGTGCGTTTCTTCTACATCCCCATCCGCGCAAGAGAACCCGAGCCGGCTCACGAAGCTACGGGCGTCGCCCTGGACGCGACACTCACCTGGACCGCCGGAAGAGAAGCGGCCGAACATAACGTGTTCTTCAGCACGGATGAGCTGGAAGTTATAGAAGGCACAGTGCCTTATACGACTGTAGCCAAGACCAACTATGGCCCATTGTCGCTCGATGTCGGAAAGACATATTATTGGCGTGTTGACGAGGTCAATGATCCGGGAACGACTCCATTGGCAGGTGACATCTGGAGCTTCACGACAACGGAATTTCTTGTCGTCGATGATTTCGAAAGCTACACAGACGATGACGCTGCCGGTCAGGCGATCTGGCAAAGCTGGATCGACGGCTTCGGCGTCACCGACAATGGCGCTCAGGTTGGCTACTTGTTTCCCCCGTATGCCGAGAAAACAATCGTTCATAGTGGTTCACAATCCATGCCGTTCGCCTACGATAACCTGTCCGGCGCCACAAATTCGGAAGCGGCGATGGTGTTAACGGCCCAGCGCGACTGGACGAAGGGAGACGTAACGGCATTGGCGTTATGGTTTAGAGGCAACCCGGCGTCCGTCGGCAGTTTCATCGAAGCGCCCACCGGCATTTATACGATGACCGCAGAGGGAACGGATATCTGGGACACAGCGGATGAATTTCATTATGCCTTTCAAACGCTCTCCGGCGCCGGATCGATCGAAGCCCAGGTGCTCAGCATCCAGAATACAAACGCATGGGCCAAAGCCGGCGTTATGATTCGTGAAACGCTGGACGCCGGCTCGAAATTCGCCGCCGTCTATATCACCGCCGGCAACGGGTGCCGATTCCAGGCGAGAACGGACACCGATATTGCAGCGACAAGCGACACTTCCGTCGCCACAACCGAACAAACCGCCATCACGGCGCCGTACTGGATCAAGCTGGAGCGCGGCGTTGGGGGCAATTGCAGAGGCTACTATTCGAGTGACGGGATCAACTGGCTGTCCATGTCGTGGAATCCGCAGAATATATCGATGAATTCTGAGGTTTATGTCGGTTTGGCGTTAACCAGCCACAGCAGCGGTGTCACGTGCGAGTGTAAGTTCTCGAACGTTCGGATAACCGGAACGGTCGGCGCCCCATGGGACCATCAGGACATCGGATTGGCCAGCAACGATCCGGAACCGATGTATGTGGAAATCTCCAACAGCACGGGTACGCCTGTGGTTGTGCCGCATAATGATCCCTTGGCGACACAAATCGACACCTGGACAGAGTGGACGATTCCATTGCAAGATCTGGCCAGCCAAGGCATCAACCTGCTCGACATAAATAAAATCGCAATCGGGCTGGGCACGAAAGGAGATGCTACGGCGTCGGGTGGATCGGGAATGATGTACTATGACGACATCCGGCTGAAGTAATCGAAAAGCAACGCCAGCATAAATGTTTCGGGGCTTACGTCATTTGACATAGGCCCCGTTTTAATTTGTAGAGGAAAGAACGATCAAGTTTCTATTTCCTCGATGTATCCATCTTCGAGGTCGTACTCCCGCTTCTGGTCCATCTTGAATATTCGCTCGATGAGCCGCCATTTCTCCTTGGCGGATGCGTCGCTGGACGTTTTCTGATATTTCGAAACCAGCGTCTCCCATTCAGCCTGACGCGGCAACATCGCCAGCCTGGTCATGGCTTGATCGTGATCGAAATCCGCCTGGGTATCCATAATCATCAACAGGGTTGTCCCTGAGATATATATTTCCATATCGAGGATGCCAACTTCTTTCATGCCGGCTGTGATCTCGGGCCACGTGGCTCCCATCGCATGAAGCTTCTTGTACTCCGCAATCAGCGCCGGATCATTTTCAAGCTCAAGACTTTTGCAGTATCGTTTGAACACCATTGCCTTCCGCCCTTTCTATAGATCATCCATCTTCCCGTTCTCGCCAAAAGCCGCGCATCACAGTGCTCTCCCGCTTGGGCAAACCAGCCTTGGGCAGGCGTTTGAGCACCATGTATTTGATACCATTCTCTTGACAATACTTTTTCTTTTCGGGCTTATCACCATCCTCATTCACGGCATAGATATCCGGCTTGATCCGCTTCAATTCGGGTTCTGCATCGAGCCAGCCACGCCCCGTCGAGATTAACGCCTGTTTTACATAGCGAATGGACCCGGCCATGTATCGGCGTTCCTCTTGGGAAAACATCGGATGACCTTCGCCTTTCAAGGCTCGCACGTTGGCATCGTGCCCCACGACCACGTACAGATCGCCCCGTTCCGATACCTCTTCGAAGAACCGGACGTGGCCCGAATGGAACCAGTCATAACAACCCGTGACCAGAACTTTTTTCCCTGAACTGGCGAGAGGCTTCGCCTCGATAGTGTCCGGGAATCCCGCAAGATCGATTTTCGTTAAAACCTGATAAGTGACATTATGGCTTTCACAGAAAGCCCTATTCGCAGCACTATCCTCACTCTCTTGAACAACCCATATGGATGGAGTGAGGCCGTCAACGAAAGACAACGTATCGGCGTTCGGAGGCGTCACCAGTGACACCTTGCTTACGAAACGAATCGCCTTCAAAAAGTACAGTCGCTCGTTTTCCGGAAACTTGGGATCAGCGCCCGTTATGTAATGCAAAGACGCGTCATCCCACAAAAGAACATGCAACGGACCCAATCTGGCCGCCTCCTGCAAAAAGCGAACGTCGGACGACCGAATGTCATCGAATGCTCCGGACACGACAACACACTGGTCGGCGTTCTTCATGACGTTCTGATCCTTACTTTAATATGAAAGGCCCCCGGTACGGGCGATTCCGAAGCGACATATAAATACCCGCCGCCGCAACCCGAATACATCGCACCGGGGTAACGTGCCTGGTAGTATTCCAGCAGCGGCATTAAATCCATCTGTAAGGTGTGATGACGAACCGTACAGGGTAGGATGGCCTCCCAACATAACATACATTCATTCATCGAGCGCCCGAGAGCGTCAACATCCCGGTTGATAATCGCATCATAACAAGACTTACCCGATTGTCCGAGTCGTGCAATCCATTCGGGCTCCAGATTCCTGATCTCCAATGGATTGTATCCCTCCGGCCGCGGGGCAACGGGAAGAATATGAATCACACGTTCCAGCCAGAAGGTGATTTCAGGATCGTTGTTCGACTCGATATGTCGGGGGAAGATACCCGCTCGAAAAGTAAAATCATAATCCAGCCGGTTGATGCCGGGATAGATCAGACCGATCATATCCTGAGAACCGGACGGTTCGTCTTTGCCTTCGTTTTCTGCGGCATAGAGTTCCTGTACGAGTTCGGCGGGATCACGGTTAGGAAAGCCATCCTTCCAGAGCGACAAGGCGACGTTACGCGTACCAATACAAATGCCGGCACGTTCCATAAACCAAAACTCCGGCTCTACGCAAACTACGACCATCGAGCCGGGCGGCGACGGATTATGCTTCGAGGCAAAAGGTTGATCGATCCATCCGCCCGCAAGAGCAATTCTATATGGCAGCTTCCCGATAACCTCCGTTATCCGAAGTCTCTCCTCTGTCCCCATAGATATCTCTTCCAATCGATATCAACGGATTATTAACTCACTGTACGCTTACCCGCTTTGCGATCCAGGTACTGCTGTTCGATCCACTTATACGTTTCTTTGAGACCGACGTCAAGAGGCGTACTCGGTTCCCACCCAAGAACCTGCTTAATGAACGTGTTGTCACTATTGCGGCCCCCCACACCTCTCGGCGCATCCGGATCGTACTTACGTTCTAACGTGATCCCGCCGATGTTCTCGGCCATCGAGACCAGGTCGTTAATGGAGATAAGATAGTCGGACCCCAGATTGATCGGTGTGGCGATCAACTCATCACAGTGCATGATCATGTCGATACCCTGGACACAGTCATCAATATACATGAAACTACGCGTCTGGTGACCATCGCCCCAGATGACGATTTCCCCCGAGCCTTGATCTTTCGCTTCGATCACTTTGCGACACATCGCCGCCGGGGCTTTCTCTCGCCCTCCATCCCACGTGCCGAAGGGTCCGTAAACATTATGGAACCGCGCGATGGCCGTTTTCAGGCCGCGTTCCGCCCAATATTCCTGGCAGAACATCTCGGACATAAGCTTCTCCCACCCATAGCCTCGCTCGGCCATCGCCGGGTAGGCATCCGATTCTTTCAGCGCCCGCACGTCCGAGTCCTTCTGCAACTCGACGTTATAGGCACACGCCGACGAGGAGAAAAAATACCGCTGCGCCCCGGCTCGATAAGCCGATTCGATCATGTGTGTATTAATCAGGATGCTCCGCAGACACTCTATACGGAAGCGTTCGATAAATCCCATACCGCCCATATCCGCCGCCAGATTATATACTTCGATGGCGTCCTCACAGGCCCTCTTGCAATTGTCTTCATACCGAAGATCCATACACAGACACTCGACTCCCGGAACACGCTGATACCACTCCGGAAGTGGTTTCTTGTCAATCGCACGGATGCGCGTGAAGCCCTGGTCGTGAAAATACCTTGCCAACGCCCCGGCGATGAAGCCCCCCGCTCCCGCCAGAACAATCAAATCGTCTTTCTTTAACGTTGAGGCGGCTATCGGATTATCTTTCATTGCCATAATTGTCCTTTCCATTTTCCAGGGCGTTCAAACGAGTCTTCGGTATATCCCCAAGCATCTTTTAAAACTGCGATAGTACCTTTTCCGGGAGTTAATTAAAATGAGAATTCCTTCGGCTCAGAACCTTGAATGTTCAAACCGAAGGAATTCTCAGAAGTATCAATCGTAGGTCGATTGTACGCCTGTTTTGTCATGCCTACGAGGAAACGGTCAGTTTCGCCGCAGTCCGGCATACTTGTCGGGCATATCCTTGCAAAGTTTTTTAATCAATTTCTGGACCTGTTCGGCCTGCTGAGGTGATAACGCATTGCCCGCTACTCCACCCACGACACCGCCGATCACACCGCCAGCCACGCGATCTCTTGTGTCACCCCCTGCCGCTATGGCGCCGATGGCCGCTCCGGTGGCGGCGCCAAGAAAAGTAGAAAGCGTCTTGCCCGTACTGCCTTGAGCGCTGCCGATCCATAAGATCTCACCGTCTTCAACATTGATGATCTTAGCCGTCATGTTCATTTCTTCTTTGTAGGTGGGGATATTAACGAGCATCACGGCCGAGACATTCAAGATCTCCCCGGCCCTGGCGGCGCCAGCATCGCTCGTAATGTCCGAAGCCTGAAATTCCTGCTCCTTGAGCAAGGATTGAACTTCCGCTCGTTCGATAATTGAATAACCTCTCTGGATCAATTGCATAGCAAAGTAATCCCCGATCTGATTCTTGGCGGCATCCCCGCGGACAGCCCCGGATACTTCAAGAATGGCGATCTTGTCAAGCGAGCCAAAATCGAATCCTACTTTGGAGTAGCTTTCGCCCTTTTGCGACGCGCACCCCCCGGCGATTACAACCGTTAATAACGTACAAACACATAAAGTCCTCATAGCCTGACACCTCTCACAAATATAGTACCTTCCATAAAACGAAACGTTACACTCGCCCTTTATTTAATGAATTCGTCCTGGATTGTCAATTTTTTTGTTCTTGTTTTTCCGTAACGGAACACACATCGGAGCGTCTATAATAGTATAGGCACTGAGAACCTGATAAGTCACATGTGAATTATACACAATTTGAGACATCTAATTTGAAGACTACTGTATTGACTTAGGTTTTCGCGAGAAAGGAAACGGATTATGCCAAGGTTAACGATATATGAGAGCGGTTCTGTCAATCTGTCTTTCGTAACGGCTGAGGCACGAAAAGGAAAAATCAAAATTGCCGGTAGGCGACACAATGTTTTTCTGGGACATAATTACCTCGTCAGCGGCGGTTTTAATCGTCCCTGGACCGCTTTGCATCTGATTCCAAATGGGAATACAACAAATCAGTTTCAATGGCAGGGTGCCGATCGGCTCATGGCCATACATAAAATCGAGGGAACCTATTATTGCTGATCAGCTACACCAACGGGAGATAAGTTAACTGTCCGGCCATATAACGGCAAACTTGGTACATTCAAGGGAGGCCCAGGCGAACACGATTTGGCGTACACTGGGTGTCAAGGTTCATTATATTCGAAAGAAAAAGCGGTTGTCGTAGGAAACATACAAGAAAACGGATGGACCCAGCCTTCCTTCAAATCACAAATACCCGTTGGCGACTACCTGCCCTTAAGCCTGACTATTCAGTACAAGAAGCTTCGTATTTATCTTTCAGATAATTACCACACTGACGGCAAACCTCGGGGAAAAATTTTGGGCGACAGAATTTTCGGGATACAGATTCGCGAAGATAAGCCGTTCGTTTTCGATTTTTCCAACAAGCCGGAAGTTTTATTTGCTTCGCCCGCGAAGGATTGCCGCATTAGATTGAATGAAGAATTGACCGTAAAAGCTGTTTTGATTGATCCCAAACTGGATATTATGATTCGCGGTCCGACAGATACGTCAAGAAAGAAAAAAAGAGAACGCTCGTCGGTTGATGGCCGGAAATATACCTCCTGGGAACAAATATCGCTCGATCCCAAGGTCATTATAAAGCGGGCCAACGGTGAAAAGGTGGCCGAAGGCGTCATGCCCTTCGGCTGAGACGGCACCTGTGGGTACTCGTGGCGAGTACCGACCGATCTCAAACTCAACGGAGACGAAGAGACTTTCACCATAAAGGTGCTCTACGACACGCAGGAGCTTTATGGTAAAGTCACTGGGACACGCCAAATCGTGATTTGCCGGGATTAAACTGTATTTTTCACTTTTTGTTTAATAATTAAGATTCTACTGCGTCTATAACAATATATGCAGATTTTGAAGCACAAAGGGTACCTTTTACTAATTATTCCTTTATTGTTCTGGCCTGACGACGCATGTTTCAGTGGGGAACGGGGCGAGCTCCGACTGGAGGGACAACATATCGAGCATTTGGTCCTTCGCGGAAGGGACGGCCATGCGGAACGATTCAATCGGCCGGGCGATACGATAAATCTTCCAGTTGGGAAATACCGACTTAAAGACGTCCGTCTTAAAAACGGATTCAACTACAGTAGTCGGCCTTTAAAGTATAAGTGGATTACCGTAGCCCAAGACGAACCGGCGGTCTTTAAAGTGGGTGCTCCCCTCAAGCAGATCGTGAGAATCATACGACGAGGCCCCATCCTGGAAATCGACTACGAACTCGTCGGCGTGGGTGGTGAAACCTACGCAAGCAAACGGAGCATGCACCCAAAATTCACAGTCTTCAAAAACCAGACGAAAGTCGGCGGTGACGAGTTCGAGTTTGGCTGAGGCGGCACGTGTGCGTACTCGTGGCGGGTACCCTCCACCGTGTTCGGCCAGTTAAAGATCGTGCCTTCCGCCGATCTGGGCGAGATGGGACCACAACAAGGCGACGCAATACGTGTAAACTGGAAATGGTATTACTCTGCTTTGAGGCTGGTCATTTGGTTAGTGGTGATGATCGCATTTGTCATCCCCAAAACGAATCGCAATATCCGAATTATACTTATTTTTGTCCCCCTGGCCGTTGTGAATATCCTCTGGTCGATCTTCATGACATTCGCGAAAATGAATTCCACTGATGCATTGGAATTCGGCCTCATTTTTAATTCGATGGCCGTGAGTGTAACGGTTTTATGGCTTGTCGCCCATTCGTTCGTACGGTTTAAAGGCGCTATCCGGTTTCTGCTCTTTTTTGTGACAGTTTCTATCCCTGCTTGTTTGGGCCCATTATCCTACTACACTGAATTTTCCAACGAGACGGCCATGTTCTCAGCCTTGTTTGTTTTTCTGGCACTGACCCTGCTGATCGCATGTACTTTATCGCGCCGATTTTGTAAAGGGACATACCGGCCCGTTCGCTTTGTGCTGTGGCTGGCGCTTTGGATTTTTATCTGTAGTATGCTGGCCATGATGGGATTCATTATCGTCGGCTCGATCATTTTTCCATCGAGGCCCACTTTTTTCGAAGCCATATGGATACTCCTCCTGGCGGGATTAATGTGTAGTTTGTTTTTATATTTTCTCAATTTACCCTATTTCATCCTGGGATTTATCCATCCGTTCTATCGCGAGCGGTTTTGTGCCTGCTTGAATCTCAAAACGCGAAATTTAGAAAAAAACCGTAAAAAAATGTAAAAAAACTGTTACAATTTCTTTAAATTCGTGTCTTATCGTAAGAAAAGAAGACGAATTGCGTCTAAATGTAAAGAGCGGTCCGAATCGGAGGCTCGAAAGATGACAAACACAAAAAATGTCCTGCTTGCCCTGGGGATTTGCCTATTCGGCTTCGCAATATCCTCCCCCGCCCAGCAGGAACATTGGCTCCGATATCACTCCGCAAGTGAAGTCAGCATCATCGGCAGCGCCAGTTACACAACACCACTTAACCTTGACTCAGGAAAACCCTCCGACATGAACCTGCCCCAGTTCAATTCGGACAAGCCGTACTTCGCCAAATGGCCGACGCCCATGGTCGAGGCCGGACATCTTTGGATCGCCTGCGACCGCTCGCACAAACACGGGCCATACGACTTACTCTATATCGACTCGAATCGAAACGGCCATCTCGACGACGAAACCGTCGTGAAAGCCAACCGAACGGATCAATACAGCGCGTATTTCGACCCCGTCAAAGTGATCTTCGAGATCGAAGACGGCCCCGTGACATATCATCTGAACTTCCGTTTCTACGGCTATGAAAATCGCGATACAAGATTGTACGTCTCGTCCGGCGGATGGTACGAAGGGGACATCACGGTCAACGGCATCAAGAAGCACTGCGTGCTCTTCGACTACAACGCAAACGGGGCTTTCAACGATAAGTCCCTCAACGCCACCGAGTGCGACCGGATTCGAATCGATAACAAAGGCGCCGAGAGCATCCGTTTCGTGGGCAATTACATCGACATCGACGGCGTTTTCTATCAGCCTGAGATTGCCCGCGACGGCGCGTTTATCAAACTCGCCAAAGCCGACAACGTGCAAACGGGAGAGGTTCGGGCGCCCGAGGCGATTACCCAGTTCTCCGCCGGCGGCGAGAACGGCCTGTTCATCCTCAAGCCTGAAAAAGGCCTTACTTCGCTCCCGGCGGGCCAATATCGCATTAACGACTGGATGCTCGAACGAAAAGATGAACAAGGCACAACCTGGCAGCTCAAGGGCACGTATCCACCCGGTAATGGCACGCTTGTTGACGTTGCCGCAGATAAAGCGGCGGAGCTGTCTATCGGCGAGCCGGTCATCTCCACCCTTACCGCCTCGCCCACGCAGGGAACGTACAGCTTCCGGTATGATATGGAGGGCCGGGACGGCGAACGCATCGAGCTCACCCGAAACGGCGCCCGGCCGCGAGCACCCAAACTGCATATTAAAAACAAGGACAGTACGTACGACCGAACTTACAGCTTCCAATATGGGTGAGGCGGCACCTGTTCGCTCTCGTGGCGAGAGCCTGCAAACGTAAAGGGACCTTTGACGGCGACGGTTGACGTCGGCGGACCGTTCAAGATCGAAACGAAACCGTACCAGATCGCAACAAAGGACGTGCTCGTGGCGGATGCGGATAAAGACGATAAAACTAAGCCTCCAACCCCGGCGGAAAAACCGGCGGTTGGTGCAACCGAGGAAAAACCTGAAACGCCCAAAGCCGAGTCCACACCCGTGACGGCAAAGACTGAAGAAACCCCGGCAACAGAGAAAAAAGGCGCAAACTGGATCATTCTGACAGCCCTTATCGGCCTGGGTGTCGCCGCGGCCGCAGTCGCAATCTTAAAAAAAACAGTTTAGGCATTCTAACAACGCCTATCCTTTGCCACCCCTTCGGCACGCCCAGAGCGTCGTGCGTGATGTGTATTACGTTTCCTTTGTCACCCTGAGCGAAGCGAAGGGTCTCAATTCACCCGTAAAGACTGAGATTCTTCGCTGCGTTCGGAATGACAAATCCATAACACAATAGTTGTATCAGAGCATCTTAGCTCCCATAGGCATCGTCAATAATAAATAATAAGCGGCCAACATCCCTAATTTCCTCCGGTATTGCCAATTATATCGCAGTATGATAAAATGAAGTGGACCGGTGGCAAAATGCCAAAGGCAAGGTTATAGGCTTAGAATGAAACGATTTCGAGCATATGCGGATACGTCGGTTTACGGGGGCTGCTTTGATGAGGAATAAGAAATTCGATTGCGTGAAGATGAAATGGGACATCCAGAAGCAAATCCGCAAGGAATTTGAGGGGATTCCGGAGTCCGAAGCCCGCCGGCTACAGATGCGGCAGGTGGAACAAGACCCCATCCTTGGCCCCCTTTATCAACGTCTGGCATCCGAGAAACAGTCCGCCGGAAAGGAATAGATGTCAAAGTCCTCCGACGAACGAAAAGAAACACGGATTCTGAGCAGTCCCCCCCACATTTCAGAGACAGGACGTAACCGCGGATTTCGCTGATTGCGCGGATTATTTTCAGCCACGGAGCACACAAAGACCACAGAGATATTATTTAATTTTCGATACTTGTCATTCCTGCGAAGGCAGGAATCCAGTTGGTTAGGTTGTGACAGGATAACAAGATTGACAGGATTTAGAACCAACAACCAGAATTCGGTCATCAATAGACTATAGTCAAACTTATTTTATAAGAGCTAATCCCGTTCTATTCAGTAAGGGATAGCCAAGCTCACAATCGTTGGGCTACCTCATCAACAGCAAAAAGATAAACCTGCCCCCTATCCCTCTGTACCTGACACCTTTAACTTTCTACTACGTCAGATCGCCTTACGGCGCAGCCGCCAACCCGCAAAGCCCAAGCCTACACAACCCAGAGGCACTGAGCCGGGTAGCGGAACCACTGTAACGGAGAAGTCGTCGAATCTCGTTACTCCTCCCGAGTTCGTTAGACCTACCGATCCGGAACTCAGCGAGTTATCGTATATATCGAAGTAAAGGGTTCCGTTGAAATACGCTGTCAGGTGGTTACCAATAACGTCCAACCTCAGAGTATTCCAAACTCCTAATTGGTTCTGCACAAGCGTGGTGTATGCCAGTGTTTGATACCCTACCCATCCATAACCTGTGAAGATATTGTCGCTCTTCTGAAGATACAGCAGGTTCTCTGCGTCAACACTGTCTCCACTCATGTGGAAGACATAGAAGTGTGATGGGTCGCTATACCTGGCCACAATGCCTGACCATGTCCCAGGGTGTATGATGGTTTGGGTCTTGACTCTTGCTGTAACAGACACATCGCCATCGTTGAAGCCCGCCAAATACTGGGCACTATTTCCCCCGCCGCCCAAGGGAACGGGGAATCCCCCTGATCCTTGCCATACCTGAGTCCCATCCTGTACCAAATCCCATGCAATCACCTGTCCCCAATTATTCCAGATATCAAGCGACCATTTAGATAGGTCTCCGCTCTCGAAATCATCCACTATGTCCGCATTTGCAACCACGCACAACACCAACAAGATGTACCCAATACTCGCAGTTTTCATCTCTTTTCTCCTCTTTCAAATTGTCCATCATCCGGATAATACCCTGGGACACCATAATTATTTCTCTTATCGCGTCGGCTTATATCTTCACTTGGTTTGTTGCGAGTATTTAAAGTTTGCATTCGATGAAAGTAAAAGGGCGTGACCTACTGACGCCCCATCCAAGGCACTGGCATGCCCTCCACGGAACGCTTTCGGGCACGCCCGGCTTGGGCGTGCCTCGAAACGCTGTCCGTGGAATGAAATTGCCAGTTTCTGGATGGACAACAGCCGAAGCTACGCAACTGTCATATTGTGGAAATCAATGATTCGTTTCTCTCAGGTACTCCCTTTCGTCTTGATCTTCATTCTATTAAATAGAACCCAGACACACACATTATTCGGGTTCCATACATCCATATCATAAAGCCACAATAATTTAATTTTACCAGATTGTACCGGTTCAAGTCTATTGTGGTCACTACGTATTTTTGATCCCTTAATCCAGGTTTATAGCCGAAAAATGAGGGTGGTTGAAAAAAGAATGAAAAAAAACAGAAATGGTGCGATGCATCGCACCCTACCTATTTCTCCGTGTGCTCTGTATTACAAGGTCGTAAGAACGTGAAATTTTTTCCAGATAATTGTCAGGCAGTTCTTCAAGTTCTTTACTATCATTATGTTGCATCGCGAAGCGATTCCACAGTTTTTACTTTTGCCTTTTTACTTTTTCCTTTGGTTCCGGCCGAAGGCCGGGCTGTGTCCTCTGTGGCTTGAAAACCATGCTCATTCGTGTTGTGAGAGCTTGAATGCTCGAAGACACTGCCGAGAGTGAGGGCGTCGGGGCTGCATTTGGTGCATTCGAGACAACGAATGCAACGCAGGTCGTTCGGGGTCTTCTCCGGCTCGATGCCGTATTCACATAACTTGTGACACCGCTCGCAATGCGTACAGGATTCGGCATCGAATCGCAGAAAAAACGCGGAGGCGCGATTGAACAACGAGAAGATCGCCCCTAAGGGACACAAGACTCTGCACCATGGGCGTTTGATGAAAAAGATCGCGATCAGGAACACGATGAGGATAGTGAGTTTCAGTGCGTTCGGCCAGATCACCTTTTCACCGCCAAGGGCCTGGCCGGCCATCGCCGGGACCGCCGACTCGAGCGCTCCGGCCGGGCAGATTCGACAGACAAAGAGCGGGTGTCCCTCGCCGAAGAAATACGGGATCGCCAACACGGCTCCGATCAGCATGACGTAGCGGAAATAGCTTGTGAATTTGGGCAGGTCGATCTTCGGCGTCGGGACCTTCGCGGCTAAATCCTGCAAATATCCGAAGGGACAAACCCATCCGCAGATCAGCGAGCCGAACATCGCGCCGGTTGCAACGAGCAGACCAATGGCGATAAACGGGAAAACGTGGAGTGCGCTGAATTGAGCGATGATGCCGATCGGGCAGGCAAACGTCGCCAGCGGACAGGCGTAACAATGAAAGACCGGCGAGCACATCGTGTGCATGCGCAGACCCAGCGGGTCCAGCCACAGGAGCAAAAACGCGGTTTGGATCCACATTCGCCAACCCAGCAGCTTCGAGGAGAACCTGCCTAACTTGGTTTTTTTGACCATGGGCACCACGGTCTCCTTATTAACTGCCTCACGTCGAACAGGCGGCGGGCGCCTTCTTGCCGATTTCGTAGGTCTGCTTGATCTTGCCCGTTTCATCCCGCTTGACGCCGCTCACGGAGGCGTCTTTCATCAAAGCAGACTCCGACTTGGCAACCATCACCGGCTGGCCGTCCTGTTGGGCTGAAACCGTGGTCGAATGAAAAAGAGCACCGTAGATGAGCAAACTCCCCCCAAGGAGAATGAGCACACAAAAAACGATGACTTTTATCTTTTTGAACTTCTGAGAATTCATAACGTTCCTTATACGACGAAAACGGTTCTTTGTTCCCTACATCTTACTCTCTCAGTCAAAAATGGCGGAGGCGAATGGGAATCGAACCCACCCGGGACCGTCTAAGCCCCACACTGGTTTTGAAGACCAGGGGCACCACCAGGCACCAGTCACCTCCGCAAACGATTTTTC
>JAFGTG010000320.1 GCA_016934255.1 Sedimentisphaerales bacterium | reverse complement strand
TGTTGCGTCGGTGTCACCATCGATTTCTGCCGCTCAGCCAAAACAGCAAGGCTGGAAGACAGCTTTCGGTTTAAACGGCTTTGCCTCCGCGTCCAGAAAATATGAAAAGACGTTTCCGATCTGGGAAGTACTCGATTTCGCCGCGCGGACGAATTTCGACGGCATCGAGCTGCACGCATCGTGGCCGATGGGCGCTTATCCGAAGCCGGATGAATCCGAAAAAATTAAAGCTCTGAAACGCCTTTACGACGCTTATGGATTGCAGATATTCTCGATTCAGACGGGAGCCGGCGGCGCGTTTTCTCCCGATGCCGATGAGAGGAAACGCTGGCTTATTGAATTTCGCGATCAGGCCCAATTCGCTAAAGCCGCCGGTTGCGATTGCATCGGCACCTGGCCCGGCGGCGGCCGGCGGGGCCAGACAATCAAGCAGGCTATCGACCATCTTGCTCGCTCGTTCCGCGAAGCGGCCAAGATCACAAGCGATCTGGGCTTGACGTTCGCCTTCGAGATCGAGCCGGTGTTTATCTTTAACACCGAAGAGCATCTCCAGCGGATTCTGGAACAAGCAAATCACCCGGCGGTGAAAACCATTTACGATTCCAGCCATTTCGACCTGATGAACGGATCGACCGGGAAGCCGCATGAAATGCTCCAACGAATCGGCGTCGAGAACATCGGCTACATTCACTTTACCGACACCGACGGCACCCGCCGGGACGGAGGGACGTCGAAGCATCTGCCCTGTGGCGACGGGCACATCGACGTGACGGCTTCATTCGAGACCTTGTGGAAAGGCGGCTTCCGGGGATGGATGAATATCGACACGTGGGAGATTCCCGATCCCTACGACGGCTGCCTTAAAGCCAAGCAGGCCATTGACGCGTTCTCGGCGAAGCTTTGAGTTATAGCTAATATGAGGAACCTATGCGTAAAACCTGGAAAACATTGATTGTTCTGATTTCTCTTGTCTTGTCACCTACGTGGGTTATCGCTGAAGAATTGGACTGGATCGGTTCAAACTCGTATCGCATGATCGTCTCGATTGCGCCCGGGCGATCATTGTGGAAGACAACGCCGGTGGACGTGGAGATGAATCTGGAACGCATTGAAAAAGAGATTAATGTACCCTCCGCTGATTTCAACACGGATAGTATTCGCGTCGTCGCATATAACGCAAACGGTCACGCACGGGTGCATAATTCGCAAAAAAAAGGTGAAGAAAGATTTTATATTCCTCATCGGTTAATCGCGAATGATCTTACCAATCAATGGCGGATAAGTTGGCGAACGGATATCCGGGACGTCGGTACTTTTGCGATATATTTCTCCGAGAGTGGGAGCGGTCCTGCACGGGCGACGGAAGAAATACCTGTGGTCGGAAACGGAGATTTCCTTTCGTTCGGACGCACTGGCGTTGTCGGACCTTTTAGTGGGGGATATAACGAGATCGTCGCCGCGGCGGATGCCGATCAGGACGGCGATCAGGATGTGTTCGTCGCCTATTCGGGGACACCGGAAAAAGGCGGAATCTTTTACTTCGAGAATATCCAAAACGAAAGCAATTTGTGTTTTCGTCCGGGTCAAAAGATTTATCCACTTAAAAAGGAATTCCAACCGATCGACTGGGACGGGGACGGGCGGATTGAACTATTGATAGGAAAAAAAATCTATAACCTAATACAAAGAGAAGGTCGTCTCCAGTTGAAGGATGCCGGAGTACTCCCGAAGTATGGCCGGGCCGATGGGATATATATTGATTGGGACGGCGACGGTGACCGAGATTTGTTGTCGGTTCGACGGCTCTCCAGGGAGTATTATCCGTCATCGTCGGTTTGGGATCGGACGTGTCCACCCTATTCACCTCTCGGCGTCTGGCTGGGAGAAAATTCCCGTAGCGGTATTGTCTTTCATAAGAACATTGGCTCGGCTAAAAACCCGGCCTATGCGCCGGCGGTTGCGATCGAAGCTGATAGAGCGCCTATCGAAACGTACGGTTCTCTTCATCTGACCGCCGGAGACTGGGACGGCGACGGCGATGTGGATGTGATGGCGGGCAATTCTTTTCAACTTCTTTATTTTGAGAGGAAGAAAGCCGGGCTGGCGCAGGGAGTTCCATTAACGACGGCTAAGGGCGATTCGCCGTTTAGTATTTACGTTCGTCCGTATTTGGCGGACATGGACGGTGACGGAGATTTGGATATCTTGATGGGCAACGAGGACGGGCGTCCGACGTGGTTCGAGCATTTAGCCGGGGGGACATTGAGCGAGGAACGATTTCTCTTGCAGCAGGACGCTGTGATCGACGTGGGGTGTTTATCGGTGCCTGCGGCGTGCGATTGGGATCATGACGGCGATTTCGATCTTCTCGTTGGAAACTCAACGGGTTTTGTGGAGTATTTCGAGAACATCAGCGGCAAGGCGGATGGATTTTCGTATGCCCCGGGTAAAAGGCTTCAGGCGGATGGAAAGGAAATACGCATTCTGGCGGGTAACGCCGGATCGATTCAGGGGCCCGATGAGGCGAAATACGGCTATACGATGCCGGAAGTGGCGGACTGGGACGAGGATGGGATTCTTGATTTGTTGCTGTCGGATGTTAAAGGAGAGAACTCCTTCTATGAAAACGTTGGGAACAAAACCAATCCAAGATTGGCGGCGGGTAGATCGATGTTAGTGGATTGGTCGGGCGAACCACCGAAGCCAAGCTGGGTCTGGTGGAAACCCGGTCCGTCGGAATTAGTGACGCCATGGCGTTGCCAGCCGACGGTCGTGGATTGGAACGATGACGGCCTTAACGATTACATCACGGTCGATCACGAAGGGTATCTGGCCTGCTTCGAGGGTTTCTTGAGGAACGGCAAAAAATGGACGAAGCCGGGACAGCGCGTTTTCAGAACGGAAAACGGCGAGGTGATACGCCTGTCCGAAATGACCGGCGGCCAGGGCGGGCGGGCGAGAGTCTGCATCGCGGATTGGGACGGTAACGGCCATCTGGATATCATTTACAATGCGCACCACTTGTTCGGCCCAACGGAAGCTTTATTGAAAAAGGTGACCAATGCGGGGTGGTATGCGAACATAGGGGGTGATGGTCATGCTATTTTTCAATGGCGGGGCGAGCTGATAAAGAAGAAAATCGCGATAAACGGTGAACACAGCACGACGCCGGAGGTGATCGACCTGGACGGGGACGGCCGGCTGGATCTGTTCCTCGGCGGCGAGGACGGCAAGATCGAATGTTATCACCGCGCATTTATCGAAGACGACCTGCCGAGCGTCAAAATATTAAGAATCGAGAAACGAAACGATTAATACATCTTTGTACATACGTATTGATTTATGAGATCGCCTCTTTGTCATTTCGACCAGAGCCCGCAGAAGGCGGGCGACGTGGAGAAATCCGGTTCAGAACACAAAGCATGTTTCGATAGAAGCCAGATTTCTCGACTCCGCTTTGCTACGCTCGAAATGACACAAACAAACGCATTCAATATACATAATGAGTATTAATCGACTCGCTCGCAGATAATATTCGTCAGGTCAAAGCCCAATCCCTGAGATTTTTCGTTCTTGTCAACCAGCTTGAAAAGCAACTTGTTTGGTCCCTCGATCAGATCCAACGTGGCGACGTATTCGTCCAGCACGGCTTTTCTTTCGGCGGCGTACAAATCCACGGGCTGCTCTACCGGCGCCTCGTCCATAAAGAGTTGCACCTTCGCCTGCGTCGGGCCTTTGACCGCATCGATACTCACCTTGTACCTGCCGGCGGCCGGGAGCTCACATACGAAACAAATGAAATGGTAACCGAATGAATCCTTGCCTTCGGCTCGCAACGAGATATATCGAGCGTCTTTGCCGTCCAATTCCTCGCTACTCTTGGTTAAGGTTGCATTACGAAATGAGAACGAACTCATCGGGACGCTCCACCACGTCGCAAAAATGATACGCTTGAGGTCGATTACGTTTCTCTTATCGAGTGAGGGCAATGCAAACTCGCACGTCGGTCTGTCTTGTGAATACAAATAGGTGACGCCGCAATAATCGTTCAGGAGTTCATTTTTTGTCGGCGAATGTTCGATCGTCTGCAAGATGCTCTTACGATACGCATACGCATCTCCGATGAAAAACCGATATCCGCCGGTCCGGCCGAGATGCTTCTTATAGGCGAGACAACCACTCAGCGGAAACGACCGGCCTTCGTCCCAGCGGCCCGGCACATCGTACCATCCGCCGTTATAGAAATCCTCCGATCCGGTGCCGTGGATGACAAGTTCGCCGTCGATGGTGGTTTGATCGTCGCCTTCGAAGAAATAGGTATTGCCCGACTCGAACCCCTGCGATTGCTGGACACAGCCGACCAGGTGCCCCCGCCCTTTCGTCTCGATGAAGGTAAAGGGCTTGCCTTTAGTCGTCGGATTCTCCCGCCGCCATATCGCGTAAAATTTACCTTCATTCTCTCGCCTACCGATAGGCACAAATAAAACCTCTGCATCAAGTGCGGTTTCTTTCTGTAGCTCCGAAACCAGTTCAATTCGCGCCGACTTATCAAACGGCATAGGGAAATAACAATAACTCACTCCATCCGCGACGCCTACGGGTATGGATTTAACTGAAGGTTTGCCCCAAGCGTACCCGAAAAAGTCTCCCGCGGGACATAGAATGGCGGGTTCCTTGTCACCGTCCCAGTATGCTTGAAGAACGATCCCGCGTTCTTTTCCCGCCAGTGCTTCCGGCGGCGAGATGCGAATACCTACAATCCTGCCCGGCTGATTGATATTGAAAATAGTCGCTGTGTCGTTCACTTTCAACTGGATCTTGGAATTGAATCGCTCGACTTTCCCACTGGGCGGAGTCGCATAGGAGCTAATATCTGTCCCGGATGATCCGAACAGTTCCCGTCCTTTCTTAAGATGACGATTGTATTCATCGGGGGATTGCTTTGGAAAGCTCACTATGGCCATATTTTCCGGATACGTTGCATAATTGATCTGATAAAACCGCATGCGTTCGGCCCGGATAAAGACCTTGCACGATTTTTCGTAAGGCAAGGGGACATAGCTGTAGAATCCCCCGGCCCCGTATCCGACGAGCGGCCTGACAAAGACGGGATGCCCGCCCAGAAAAAGTTCGCGAAACGTGACCTTGATGCTCGGTTCGCTCTCGCCGTCGAAATAGAATTCCATCATGTCGTCCGTCGGCGTCGGGGTCCAGATTCTATAGATAACGCCCGGTCCTTTGAGATCGGCCAGCACGAGACCACCTTCTTCCTTCCGCACGAAGGAATACTGCCCGCCGAAGCCGTCGTTGTTACCGCCCGTCCGGTCGTAACTGGATATGGACGCCACCCTAATCGACTCTTTAAACGTCGGCAGACGATCGAGCCGGTACAATTCCTGAATCCCCGGAATCCAATCGTCGGCGAGGGAACTCGCAGATAGTGAGAACAATACAACGGCAAAGAAACTCACTGTACACAATGATAGGTGATTTTTCATCTCTGTTTCCTTCCAATTGCGTTAATGAAAATTAATATAACGCCCGGTCATTCCCGCGATGGCTTGGCCATGCCTTACGGCAAAGCGGGAATCCAGCTTTTTCACTCTGGACCCCTGCCTTCGCAGGGGTGACATCACGAGTCGTTGCTTTTCGCAACATAAGCTAACATAATATGCACTTGACTTCAATTTTGCAAAATTCTTGTCGAAAGTTATAATCCCAATTGAAATAACAATAACATAAAAGGAGCAAAAATGGATCATCACATTATTTTCGGTTCAACAGGACTGAAAGTTACCCCTATTTGTTTCGGCACATGGCAACTCAGCCCCCGATTCTGGGGCGATCAATCCAAAACGGATGTCCTGGCGGCGATGAACGCCGCGTATGAAGCCGGGATTAACTTTTACGATACGGCGGACGCCTACGGCGATGGGTACGCCGAGACGGTGCTCGGGGAATTTCTGGCCGACAAGCCGCGTCAGAGCCTTGTGATTTGTACCAAGGTGTTCAATCATTTCAATCCGGATGCATCGCGGTATCCGGACCTGTCGCCAGACCATATCCGCCAGCGTTGCGATCTGGAACTCAAGCGCATGGGGATCGAGACCATCGATCTTTATCTGCTCCACTTGTTCGATCCGATGTCGGTCCTGGGGGACATAGCCGAGACGATGGAGTCGCTGAAGGAGCAGGGAAAAATCTGCTGTTACGGCGTCAGCAATCACACCGTCGAGCAGCTTCGGGCGCATCGTCAGTTTGGCGCGTACGACGCCGTCCAACCGAGTTACAGCCTGATCGATACGAAAATCGAAAGCGACCTGCTGCCCTACTGCCAGGCCCAGAACATCGGCGTCATGATCTATTCGCCCATGCACAAGGGACTCCTGGCGGGTAAATACAGTGGCAATGAGACCTTCACCGATTTTCGCAAGCACCTGCCCGATTTTCAGGGCGAGCGTTTCAAGGCCCTCGCCGAGGCAGTTCAGAGCCTGAAACCAATGGCCAAAAAGTATGACTTATCGATCTATCAGCTCATTCTGACGGCCACGTTGATGCATCCCGGTATCGACGTAGCCGTCGTCGGCACCAAGAATCCGGCCCAAATCACCGAAGCCGTCGGGGCGATGGGCAAAACGATTTCACGCGAAGATTACTTTGCCGTTCGCAAGACCCTTGCTATAGACGGTATCTCCAAAATCAAGGATGCCGGCGGGGAACGGAAATAACCGGTACGGAAAATGGAATTCTTTATGTGATGATCGTACCGTCCAGAGTCCTAAACGTTCGTTTTCAGACTTCTGTATTCCGGCTTGCGGTCTTTCGCCTCAGACGCCAGATCTCTAATCTCCGAGGCTGATTGTTTCTGCGCCATGGCCTTATTGCAGCGCGAGTCCAAATTGTCCAGCACGGTTACGAAGTTGATATAGGCTTCGTAGGGCGAGTCGTAGTGGTTGAAATATTTATGCACGTCGCCGTCGGAAAAATACTTCGTGCACATGTAGTAGAAATGATCCGACGTCTGGAGCCGGCGCCAGTCCGCGATGATGTCGGGATCGTTCGTCGCTCTCACCCGATCTGCAAGCGAATAAAGCCGGTAAAGAGCGTTTTCCTGCATGGGATTGCCCCGCCAGGCGGAAAGGTCCCGCTCGATATCCGCCCAGCTTATCGTGTAAGGGACATCGAATTCACCAACGGGATCGTAAGCGTCCACGACCTCGCTGGGCGTCTTGAAATCATTGTCCGGATGTTTCAGAATTTCCGAAGGCAGTCTCTCCATAAAACCGAAAATGCCGGTATCCTCCCATTGATGCTCGCCCAATGTCTCGTAGTCCATGAAGAGGTTGACGACGTACCCGTTGCCGTTAATCGCATTGACCCAGCTCGAAAAACGCTCGGCCGTAACGGGCCATTCGCTCCAATGACGATTGGAGAAACGAAAGGCGATATCATCGCTGAGACGATAATTTTTGAGCAGTAATTTCAGGCCGGAGGCGTTGGGCGGTCGATAAAGGAAATCCGGACTCCGATAGCCCAGAATATGATCGGCCCCCTCGACGATGATGGCATTGAATCTCCCGATTTGCCCGATGGCCGCGGCCAGCTCGTTGTTATAGATCAACTCGGTATTGCGAAAAATTCGCGGTCTCTGGCCAAAAAGCTTGTAAATAAGCTCTCCATGAAGGCGTATTTGTTCGACGAATTCGTCCCGCGAATACAGGAAGCTCAAACTGTGATGATACGTTTCGGACAGGAATTCCACGCAGCCGGTGTCGGCCAGTTTCTGGAAACTGGACAAAACGCCGGGGGCGTACATCTCGAGCTGTTCCAGCAACGTCCCGGTGACGCTATAGGCAATCTTAAATCTTCCCTCGAATTGCCGGATCAGTTTGAGCATGAGCAGATTGGACGGCAGGTAGCATTTTCTCGCGACACGCTCGCATATCTCGATGTTTTTAGCCTCATCGAAATAATCGTTGTTCTGGTCGAAAATGGTGTATTTCCTAAGCCGATACGGCTGATGGACTTGAAAATAAAAACAAATCGACGGCATTAAGAATCTCCCTATCTCGACACAGTCTGTTCGGCCAGAACTTCCTCATAGATACCCTTTACCTTTTCGGCGGCATCTTCCCAGCGGAACTTGTGCATCTCGCTGTGGCCCAGCTCTTGAAGCATCCTGCTCAACGTGGGATATTTCAGCACGGCCACGATCTTGTTGGCCATCTGGTGCACATCCCAGAAATCCACCTTGAGCGCATGGGTCAGCACCTCGGCGATTCCGCTTTGCTTGCTGACGATGACGGGAACCTTAAACTTGAGGGCTTCGAGCGGGGCGATACCAAAAGGCTCGGATACCGACGGCATGACATATAAATCCGCCATCTGATAGGCCCTGTCCACGTCGATACCTTTCAAAAACCGCGTGAATAGAACCTTATGACCGATACCGAGATACGCCGCAAATTCGACCATCCGGTTCGTCATGTCGCCGTCGCCGGCCATGACGAACTTGACATTTTCTATCTTTTCCAGCACCTTTTTGGCCGCCATAAGGAAATACTCGGGGCCTTTTTGCATGGTGATTCGACCCAGGAACAGGACGATCTTGTCCACCTTATCGGGACGATCGAATGAGAAGGCGCTCTGATCGCTCGCATCATGCTCGACACCGTTATAAACCACCTTCACTTTCTCCGGATCCACCCCATAGCGTCGGACGATGATGTTCTTCGTATAATTGCTAACGGCGATCACCTTATTGGCAACGTGCATTCCTCGCCGCTCGATATCGTAAACAATCTGGTTGAGATTGTCGCCGCTCCGGTCACATTCCGTCGAGTGGACGTGCACAACAAGCGGTTTGCCGGTCGCTTCCGCTATGGCGACCCCGGCCGGATATGTCATCCAGTCATGGGCGTGGATGATATCGAAGTCCTCAATAGTCGCAATTTCCATGACCTTTAAGGTATAACGGTGTACCTGTTGACCCATATCCTGCGGATAGTTCTCAACCTGCTCCGGGCCTTCCGAGTGCCATGAGCGCGTATAAAACCTGTTTCCTTTCCGGAACGGACCTCGGCCGTGAACTTTTTCGTCTTCCGAAGGGTAACTGACGTACGGATGAAGAGACGAGGAAATCTCGTGGAATTTGACATGACCGAAAGCACTAACTTCCTCGTCTTTAATATACCCTTCGGCCCCGAGCACCCGAATCGGGCCGGACGAATCATCCATATGGGCTTTGGGAAGCACAAAGGCGATACGAATTCCCAGCCGCCCCATGGCCTTCGTAAGACCGTAACAGGCAGTACCCAGTCCACCACTGATGAAGGGTGGAAACTCCCAACCTAACATGAATGCCTTCATCGATATCCCTATCGTTTTAGCTGCTCACATCCGCCATCGCACTATTGTTTACTTATAGCCGGAGATGCACAACGTCCGTGTCATTTTCATGATTTGAACGTTTTCGCACCGATAGTCAAGCAAAAACTTTAGACATTTTTAAGGATTTGACGATATTCTTATTTTAAAGTGAACTTTCCGGGAAAGCCAAGGCCCAATCCCTCAATGCTGACGGAGGATTTTTAGGGCCGTTCGTCGCATCTGAGTCATCGATTCCGGCGTGAACAGCGCCCACGTCCACTCATAACCGCCTTGTTTGAAATCATCAATGGGTAATAAATATCCACTTACCCCATCGGCAAACGATGTCACGACGACGGGCCCCTCAGCGGTAGTATAAAGCCCTGAACAGACTGTTGAAAAAAGCTCTCCCGGGAAATTTAGAAGGTGAATATCCCCGAATTCCACATCGGATATCTCGAAATCAGCCGATTTTCGAGCCGCTTCACCCGGCAATAAATACGACAAACCCTTCAAAACTTGCATCGCGTTTCCATAGAACGCCATTCTCTCGGTTATCTCCTTACGTTTTTTCAGTGAATCTTGATCCTGTTTTAGCGAATCGAGACGTTGTCTCAGACGAGCGACTTCTTTCTGACCGTCCTGGATCGAAGCGGGAAAATCAGGACGAACGGCACATGGGACGGTCATCACGGTATTTTTCAACCGTTGGAATCGGAATTTTTTTGCTTCGCCACGCTGTTTTATTAGCTCATTTGCTAATCCTTTAGCCACTCGATCCCTTTCCTCCAATCCGACATCCTGGTGCCGGGAACGATGGTCGCCACATGGGCCTTGAAGGAAAAGAATAGGGCAATCGAACTCCCGGCTGAGACAATCGCAGAGCACGCCGGGATAATCCCGCCCGATGTTACGACGCCAGTAGCCAGCGCTGCAGACGACCGGGTGGGCGGTGAATCGGACAAATCCGCCGGCATAACGACCGTCTGCTTTGCGAAACAGCACCAGATCGAGGAAAGGATCGTTTTTCCGGTCGGCCACGAACGGCCCTTTGATCGCTGCGACGTCTTCGGGCGTAGCGCCATAACGGATCATTTTCTGCCGAACCCACTCGGTCCCATCGACTCGGTCGCCGTCGTCCGTGCAATCCCGCGATTGCATCAGGCACCACGTTCCCAAATCTCCATGACGCGTGCGCCGGTTGATATTATACTTGGAGCCTGTATCGACTCGCAGAAAATCGATTTCCGGAGATTCAACCGCGGATTCACGGGCTAATGCCGCCACCTGTCTCGACCTGGCCGTAAGATAATCCATATCGTGCCCCCCCACCCCGCTGCTACTGTGGTTATGGGTGCAGAATATGTGAATACAATCCCGTTCGATTTTCAATTCTTCGGCTACGGCGCGTTTTAGAAGGAGAACCTCGTCGCGCGTGATCTCGCACAAATCATAAGATAAAAGACAAACCGATGTTTCCTGCAACGTTACATAGAGGGCCGTCACGCGAAGGT
Organism: Sedimentisphaerales bacterium; assembly: GCA_016934255.1. Classification (GTDB taxonomy): domain Bacteria; phylum Planctomycetota; class Phycisphaerae; order Sedimentisphaerales; family Anaerobacaceae; genus JAFGTG01. The sequence continues at coordinate 11,019 of JAFGTG010000320.1, read as the reverse complement.
CATCGACGACCTCCCATTGGGCACGTTCCGGCTGGCCAAGACGTACGGCCTCTGTAATGATGACCGAATGCATCCCCACCTTGGGATCATCATCCGCCGAAGCAGCCGACGTAAACCAAAGGATGAGAATAAAAAAGAATGGACTAAATCGAAACATCTTCACGACTTGTAACCTCCTATTCCCAAAAAACGTTTTTCAGCTACATATCATAATGGGAAATGGTCTTTATTCCATACGGAACGTTCAGTGGAGAGCGAAGATTAAAATACGAGAATCCGGCCCGTCGTCAGGAAGAAAGTATAGATTTCCATCAAAGGCCATACCCTCCCGAGCGAGATTGGTTTTCCAGCGATCTCTCGGAAGATCGATGCGTTTGACCAGGTTCCAGGCTTTCGGATCGATAACGTCAATAATGGATTGACCGTCTTGATGGCCGCTGCAAAGGAGCTTGCCGGCGTAATACTTTATGTCCTGATATGCTGCAGAGGTCGGAGAAGCCACTTTCCCCAATTGAGCTCCGTCAAAATCCCACGTATAGAAATGCTTCGCATCCCAATTCACCCCATAAAGAAGCTTTTTTCCATCGGATGCCACCGCGCCGATGTGGTCATCGACGTCAAACGATCTGCGTATTTGAAGATTGTTCGGATCGATATTATGAATCTTCGCCCTGCTTTCTCTTTTATATTCGGCGTTCGGAATCCAAAGGGATCGGCCGTCATATTGCATGCCTCCGGGATGAATCAATAGCCCTTCCGTTAAACCCCTTTTTGAATCGAGACGGCCGCTTTTTCTATCGACCTTAAACAACCAGGCGCGTCTTTGCTTCGTATCCACCGAGGTCACAAAATAGAAATGCTCTGATAGATCAAGACCCTGGACGTGGTATGTGTCAAATCCCACAGGAACCTGGTGGATCAGCACAATATCCGTAGAATCAAGCAGGCTCTGTAACGTTTCTTTTGGAGAGTTGTCACATCCGGTTCTGCAAGCTGAAATGACTGAGACAGCCATCAATTGAAGAACGAACAAAGCTCGATTTAAACGGCACATCTACAGTCCTTTGCATTCTGAAGAGATTATTCCAAGCTTACCGCTGTGGTGCTATGACAGTCTATACGGCACGTCGGTGTACGCGCTCACTTTGCTCCATTTGCTTGCGCAATTTCCGAAGACCTCTCTGGGCGCGTTTCTTGGCGGCTTCCGTCGAAATATCCAGGGCGATCGCGATTTCCTCGAAAGTCATCGAGTGGACGACGCGAAGTTCGAGCACGGATCGTTCATGGAGCGGAAGTGTTCTAAGCAGCGATACACAATCCGATGGTGGTTCGTTCCGAATGTAACATTGAATCCGGCGCGTGAGATGCTGGACGGCTTCTTTTTCACGCTTTCGTCTCCTTAACATGTCGATGCAGATATTGCGCAGCATCGCATAAAACCAATACGAAAACGGGCGGGATGGGGCATATTGGCGACGTTTGTGGATAACTCGGACGAAGGCTTCCTGGACGGCGTCTTCCGCGGAGACCGGATCGCGTAACATCTGACGGGCCAAAGCCGCCGCTGATGGCGTAAAATCGCTCACAATCCGCTCGAACGCGGTTTCGTCCAAATGCTTCTTATACCGCGCCATCAGATCGTCATGCGTAGTATCCTGCCGGTTCATAGTGAGGCTAATTATCGCTTAATTCCTCAGAAAATCAAGCGTTAATTACGATAGACATCCCATTATATCACCGCTTACCCGGAGCCAAACATCAAAGTGTTTGATTCGACAAGGTTTATTCCTTATACTTTGTGCAATTTGACATAACTTGATTTGCGAGTGAAATCATGGGAACAATTGAGCAAGGCGTCAAACAAGCCGTCGAAAACTGTTTGAAAGTGAAAACCGGTGAAAAAGCCGTCGTCATAACAGATATGGAAACTCTCGAAATCGGATCTGCTCTGAAGGCGGCCATAGAAAAGATCGCCGGAAAGGTACAATTTTTCGTGATGGAGGATTTCGGTGAAAGGCCGATTGATTACCCCCAGGCCATCGACGAAGCCATTCGGGCCGCGGAAGTGAGTGTTTACGCCGCCCAGGGGGCAAAAGGGGAACTCCAAACCTTCCGTATGCATTTGCTCAAAGCGATCGAAGCAAACCGCAAGCTCCGCCACGCCCACATGATCGGCATCACGCCGCAAATTATGGAACAAGGCATGTGCAGCGATTACAACAAGATTCAGCGGATTAGCAGGCTCGTTTATGAAAAGGTCAAGAATGCAAGCGTAATTCGAGTCGTAACCGGCAAGGGAGGCGATTTTACAGCGGAATTCAGCCCGAAGCTCCATTGGATCATTAGCGACGGCGACATCACGCCCGGCCATTGGAAAAACCTGCCCGACGGAGAAGTCTTCACAGCCCCCATTAATGTCAACGGCACGGTGGTCATCGACGGTTGCCTGGGTGATTTCTTCGCCGAACGGTACAGTTCCCTTGAGAATACGCCCGTTATCATCGAGGTCAAAGACGGGCGAGCCATAAAAGAAAGCCTCCAATGCGACGACGAAGAGCTCAAGCGGGAATTTGCGAAATACCTTTTCGAGACTGATGAGAACAGCCACCGGGTGGGCGAATTCGCCATCGGCACGAACACCGGCCTGACCGAACTGATCTATAACCTGCTCCAGGATGAGAAGTTCCCCGGCGTCCACGTCGCCTTCGGCAGCCCCCTGCCGGGCAAAACCGGCGCCGATTGGAACAGCAAAGCCCACGTGGACGGCGTCATCAAAACCCCCACCATCTACGTCGATGGCGAAATCATCATGAACGAAGGCATATTTCGCCTTGAGAATACCCCCTGATCGGAAGATTGGAGAGTTTAAATAATCCGATATTTCTGTTATAATCCGGTTTTTAATCAGGTTAACTGAGAATCGGATGATTTATGGCGTTACCTGTTGTTGCAATTATTGGTCGGCCAAACGTGGGTAAGAGCAGTCTGCTCAACGCGCTGGCGGGGCAGATGATCAGTATCGTCGAGCCGACGGCGGGCGTGACGAGAGACCGCGTCAGTACCATTATCAACAAGGGCGATCAATACTTCGAGCTGGTCGATACCGGCGGCTACGGGATCGTCGATAGCGATCGGCTCAGCAGCCATATCGAGCAGCAAATTCACCTGGCGATAGAATCGGCGAATCTCGTGCTGTTTATGGTCGATATTCGCGACGGCCTGGTGCCCCTGGACGAAACCGTCGCCCAGTTACTTCGTAAGAACAATCTCGACGTCATCGGTGTGGCCAACAAGGCCGACACAGCTAAAATGTTTCCGGCCGCGGCAGAATTCTCTAAACTTGGTTTCGGCGATTTCATGTGCATCTCCGCCAAGAATAATCTGAACAAGGCGGATCTGCTCGATCAAGTTTTTGACAGGCTCGCCCACTCGACACTAGGCCATAATCCCAAAGAGCCGTCGATGAAAATCGCCATCGTCGGCAAGCGGAACGCCGGCAAGAGCACGATCGTCAATGCGATGGTCGGCTCCGAGCGGGTCATCGTCAGCGAGACGCCGGGCACGACCCGGGACGCCGTGGACGTGCGGTTTGAGAAAGATGGCAAGACCATCGTCGCTATCGACACGGCCGGGGTGAGAAAGAAAAATAAGATCGCCGACAGTATCGAGTTCTACAGCTACGTTCGAGCCACGCATTCGATTCAGCGGGCGGACGTCGTACTGTTAATGATAGACGCCATGGTCCCAGTCTCACAGGTTGATAAGAAGCTGGCTCGATTTATCGCCGGTGAGTACAAGAGTTGCATCATTGTGGTCAATAAATGGGACCTTGCGAAAGACATCGCGGCGACCGAGGATTATGAGGACTATCTCACGAAACTGCTGCCGGGTCTCAAATACGCGCCCTTGGCGTTCACGACGGCGACCGAAGCGAAGAACGTCCAGAGCGTTTTGGACTTGGCGGCGGAAATCTTTAAGCAAACGACGACGTGGATATCCACGGCCAAACTGAACAAGGCCTTTGATATTCTCAAGCAGGAAAAAATCACGGCTGCTAAAAAGGGAAAAACCGGCTGGCCAAAAATTTATTACGCCACGCAGATCGCGATAAATCCAGTGACGATTCTGATGTTTGTCAACCGGCCGGACCTGTTCGATGAAAACTACCTCAGATTTATCGTGAATCGATTACGAACGATGCTGCCGATCGAGGAAGTGCCGATCCGGCTGTTTGCTCGAAAACACAGAGAGTAACGGTCGGCACTTCGAGGACGGGATACTCGGAGAATAACGGATATAGCCCCGGATTATTTATTAAAAAATATTGACTTCTGATGAAAAAAACATATAAAAGTAGTGTATGTTAGTAGCCATTCTCCTAAGTGCTGTTAGTGCTTTTATATTGGCCTACGTCTTCTATGGTCGATTTCTGGCCAAGCGATACGAACTGGATGATTCCCGCCCAACTCCAAGTCATACCAGCTATGACGGCATCGACCGGGTGCCGGCGCATAAGGTGGTGTTGCTGGGCCACCATTTCTCTTCTATCGCCGGAGCCGCCCCGATCGTCGGACCCGTCATCGCCGGACTGGCCTTCGGATGGCTGCCCGTCGTGATATGGATTGTCCTGGGTACGATTTTTATAGGTGGCGTCATCGACTTTTCCGCGTTGACGGCATCCATCCGGCACAATGCACGCTCGATAGCAGAGATCGCCAGGCAATATATGTCCCCTCTGGCCTACAGGCTCCTCCTGGCGTTTATCTGGCTGTCTCTGATTTACGTCCTGACGGTCTTTGCCGACCTGACCGCCACAACATTCATTGACGACGGTGGGGTCGCTTCGTCCTCACTGATATATATCGCATTGGCCGTGCTCTTCGGACTGGCTATTAATAAGATGAAAATCCGGTTACTTTGGGCTTCATTTGTTTTTGTCCCTCTGGTCTTTATCGCGGTGTGGGTGGGTCAGAAAATACCGCTCTCGGCCAGTTTGATCCCCGAGATTATTGCGGGAGATCCCAAGAAAACCTGGGCGATAATCCTCATCATTTACTGTTTCATCGCCTCAACCACTCCCGTCTGGCTTCTATTGCAACCGCGCGACTATTTGTCCTCTTACCTGTTATACGCCTCCGTTTTGGGCGGTTTCACCGGCATCCTTATCGGTGGATTTCCTATTCAATACCCCGCCTTCACCACCTGGCATGTTCCGAATATCGGCACGTTGTTTCCCATTCTGTTTATCACCGTGGCCTGCGGGGCGTGCTCGGGATTCCATTCCATCGTTGCCTCGGGGACAACGTCCAAACAACTCAATAAAGAAACAGACGGAAAAACCATTGGTTACGGTGGAATGATACTCGAAGGACTCGTGGCGGTGATCGCCCTGGCCACGGTGGTGATGCTGCCCAAAGGAGACGCGATCACCAAGGACGCCCCCCTGATTATATACGGCAAAGGAATGGCGAAATTCCTGTCTGCGCTCGGAGTCTCGGGCAAGTTAGGTTTCTCGTTCGGCTTGTTGGCACTGTCCGCTTTTATCCTTACGACGTTGGACACGGCAACAAGGCTGGGACGTTATATTTTCGAGGAGCTTTTCAATCTCAAGGGCAGGCAATCGCGTTACATTGCCACGTTCGCGACACTCACGTTGCCGACGATATTCGTCCTGATCAGCCTGAAGGATACCCAGGGTAATCTCATCCCTGCGTGGAAGGCGATCTGGCCGGTCTTCGGGGCCAGCAATCAGCTTCTGGCCGGTTTAGTCGCGCTGGTCATAGCGGTATGGCTGCACAAGACCGGCAGAAAAATAGGATTCATTATCGGTCCTGTCTTCTTTATGAATATCGTAACACTCTGGTCGCTGGTGCTCCTATTGCGACAATACAAGACGACAGCCGTAGGTATCATAGCGGGAATATTATTATTACTGGCTATTATTTTGGTCGTGGAAGCCTGTAGGACTCTCAAAAAGATCATTACCGCTTAACAAGAATCTTGCAATTTCATTGACGTGATCTTAATCATTCTCGCGCTCTTCCTTACCTACACGGCGATCGTCACGATTAAAAGCACAAGAAAAGGCGTTCCCGCTTAATTGATGAAGAAGAGTCGTTGAGGTTTGGATCGTGCCTTAGGGGCCGGTCGCAGAGGACAGAGGGATTAATCTGAACCGGGCGGTCACGGGCGTTTGATCCAGGACAATATCGCCATTCCTAACATCTTCCAAACGGAAAGTGTAATGAACTTCCCTGCTTTGTGCCTCCTGACCTTCGTCCCTATCGTAGATGTATAGGATCATTTTGAATTCTTCCTGGGCTTCATACCTTGCTTTCGCCTCGCTTGTCGCCCGGATTTTGATAGGCTCCCCGATCACCGCCGATTGATTGAGCAACTCCACTTTAAAGCCCATCATATTATCACTAAAGCAAAATCCGATTGTGGCCGTGATATCAAAACTCTTAAGCCGTTGCTCTTCCGGAGGTATCCGAATGGTCACCGGGGTGTTCGACAATCTCGTTTGTCCGTCGGCTAATTGAATATAGGCTTTTTTCTGAACGGGTGTTTTTTTCGCCTTCTCGACCTCGCTGCGCGTGAGCACGACTTTCGCCTTGTCACCCGGCGTCCAATTATCCGGCGGCCAATTTTCAGGGGGCACAAGAATGTTCACCGCGGATGGCTCGACGATACTTTCCACACCCAGCAGCGCGCCGTTTTCCTCGTAGCACTCCACCGCCAGTGGTTTTTCAATCAGCTTAACAACGCTAAGGTCGATGGTCTCCGGCACACAGGATTCGACGACGAGCCCGGAATCTTGCAGTTGGGCGCTTTTCTGGATCAGATTTTGAACGGTTAACGGTTCGCCACTGTCCACAAGGCCCTCCTTTTCCGCATCAAGGGGGAAAAGCAAGCTGAGCGAATGATTTTCTATTTTTCGCTTGATATTCGTTATTTTGGAGGCCGGACCCTTAAGCCAAATAGTATTCACGTCGATCGTGCGTTCGCCATTGAAACTGATCCAAAGTCGAGGATCGGATTCCGTTAAAATAATCGTCGCACCACTGACGTCATAGGTTTCATCGAGCGCCAGATCCGTCCAGACCCATATCAGAATGGTTAAGAATAACACAACGGCGATCTTGCTGATTTTTACCTTAGCTAACATCACGCTTCACTTCGAGCACCCGTCGGGATTGAATTTACGAAATTACGCCGACCAGATGCTTTTTCAACATCGTCTCATCTAAATTCCGAATAAGCTTTCCGTTCTCTGCAATAGAAATGACACCGGTTTCTTCGCTGACCACCAGGCAGATGGCGTCCGAACCGGTCGTAATGCCTACGGCCGCACGGTGACGTGACCCCAGTCCGCCGCTGTCCATACCGGCGGCTTCCGCCAGAGGCAATTGGACTCTGGCCGCGACGATGCGGTCACCTCGTATAAGAACAGCCATGTCATGAAGGGCCGAGCCGGGATAAAAGATGGTCCGGAGCAGCTCGGAGGTCACCCGGGCGTCGAGCCGTACGCCGGTCTCGATAAATTCGCCCAACGCCACCCTCTTTTCAATGACAATAATCGCACCAATACGGGCGCTGGAAAGATCCAACACGGCCGATACTAACTCCTCCACCGTTCGGCTCAGTTGCAACGTCGCGCTCGACCATAAATGACTTTGGCCGATTCGCATTAATGCCCTTCGGACTTCCGGCTGAAATGCCGCCACGGCGATAATTAATACGCCCACCAAAAAGCCGTTATAGAGATACTGAAGTCGTTCGAGAGGGAGCCGGCCGACAACCAGCTTCAGAACCAGAAATCCAACAATAAGAATGAAGATCACAGCACGGAACAACCTTTCGCCCCGCGTGCCTTCAAGAAAATCCACCACCCAGTACACCACAAGTCCGATAAACAGCAATTCAGGAAAAATCCAGAAACCATTCCCCGCAACCCGGATGAAATACAGGCGTATCTGATCGATGAGTGTCTCCACAACTCAACTTCCTTCGTTCCCGTTGGGCACTCAGATTGACGCAATTCACGTTATATTGCAGGATATTGTATGTTGATCCTCCATTTTGTCAATGAAAAACTCTTTCTTTTTCCTCCAACTTATTCCCTTGACGTGCCGAATGGACACGTATATAATCATTCCGCTGTTTAACGACTGAAAGGATATAAATTCGCGATCCATTGAGCTCCAACGATTGGATTGAGATGAGGAATTCCTTGTTCAATGATGTACAACCCTGATCCGGAGTAGAAGTCGTGAAACGTAGCAGAATTAACAGAGTCATGCAAATCCTGATGACGTTGCAGGCGGGGCAAGGGTGTACGATCCGTGATTTGTCAAGAATGTTCGGAACCAGTCGTCGGACGATTTTTCGCGATCTCAAAGAACTCCAGGCCATGGGCATTCCTTATCATTACGATCCCGTAACGGGCCGCTATACAATGGAACCCGAATACTTTCTGCCGCCGGCAGACCTCAATTTACAGGAAGCCCTGGCCTTGCTCCTGCTGGCTCAGAAAGTCAGTAATCAGATCCAATTGCCGTTTCAAAAGTCGGCCCGTCTGGCCGCGTTGAAAATCGAAAGCAACCTACCCGTCGGGATTAAAAAATATTGCAGTAACATTCTGGAGCATACCTGGACACGAAGAGAAGACCAGGCATTTATTCGACATAGTTATCGGTTTGATCGGATTTTCTCAAAATTGCAGGAGGCGATTGCAAAGAAACGAATCGTCAGTCTGAGTTATTATTCACCGATGGACGGCCAAGTCACTGATATTGTGTTTTGTCCCTATCATTTGCTCTATGAGAATGGATTGTGGTACATATTAGGCCGTTCCAACCGACATAACGGCATTCTCACGTTTGAGCTCAACCGCATTAAAGACTTAACGTTGACGGGAAAATGTTTCCTGGAAGATGAGGATTTCGACGTGTCGGAATACCTCCGCAGGGCGTGGTCCACACTACCGGAAGGTCACATCTACCATGTCAAACTCCTGTTCCTGCCCAAAGTGGCCAATAATGTTGCGGAAGTCACCTGGCACCACTCCCAGAAAGTAACGTACAACAAAGATGGATCCGCTCTTATCGAATTTCACGTGGACGGCCTGAATGAAATCACCTGGTGGGTGCTTCGCTACGGCGATCAGGTCCAGGTCCTATCGCCGAAGAGTCTTCGAAAAAGAATCCGTGAAATCGCAGAGAACGTGGTTAAAATCAACGAGAGCGAACACCAACCGGTATAAGCGACAATATATAATTCATAAACGGACACAGGAGTACCATGATGAGCAGAAGAAGCATTCATCGGCGCCAGTTCTTACAACGTGCTGTCGGCGCAGGAGTTTTCCCTTACGTGATTTCGGCGTCGGCGCTGGGCAGCGCCGGAAGCGTAGCGCCCAGTGAGAAAATCACGGTCGGCTGTATCGGGGTCGGTCCGCAGGGCACCGGCGATATGAATAACTTCCTCAAACAGAAAGACGCGAAGGTTGTCGCCGTATGCGACGTGAAAAGCCACGTGCTCAAGGCCGCTCAGGAACACGTCAATAAACACTACCAGGATACCGGATGTACTATTTATAAAGATTTCCGAAAGCTTCTTGCCCGTGACGATATCGACGCCGTGCTGATCGCCACGCCGGACCACTGGCACGTGCTGGCGGCGCTGGCGGCGGTGAGGGCGGGAAAAGATGTGTATCTGGAAAAACCGATGGGATTGAGCCTCGCCCAGGACCAGGCATTGCGGTCCGCCGTCCATCGGCACGGCAGGGTTTTTCAGTTCGGTACGCAGCAACGGTCGAGCCGGAATTTCCGCTTTGCCTGCGAGTTGGTCTTAAACGGGCGGATCGGCAAGCTGCATACGATTAACGTATGGTCGCCGGGCAGCAGCCAGGGAGGCGATCCGACGCCGGTGCCGGTGCCGGAGTGGCTCGATTACGAGATGTGGCTGGGTCCCGCCCCGTTCACGCCCTATACCAAGGATCGCTGCTCGAATAAATTGTGGTGGTTCATTTCCGACTATGCGCTGGGCTTCATTGCCGGTTGGGGCGTTCATCCTTTGGATATCGCCCTCTGGGGCGGCGGCGATAAAGTGACCTGCCCCGTCGAGATCGAAGGCAAGGGCGTCTGGCCCACGGAGGGCATCACCGACACGGCCCTGAACTGGAACGTCGTCTGCAAATACGACAGCGGCGTAACGATGAATTTTACCGGCGATCCGTATCCCGAGAAGTGGAAACAACGCTACGGCCGAACCACCAGCCACGGTACCGCCTTCGAGGGCGACGAAGGATGGGTGCACGTCGATCGCTCCGGCATCAACGCTCATCCGAAAGAACTCCTCACGGCGGAACTCGGCCCGAACGATATTCACCTATACGAGAGCAACAACCATGTCCGGAATCTTTTGGATTGCGTCAAAACTCGGGCCGACACGATCTGTCCGATTGACACCGCCGTCCAGGCGGATATACTATGCCATATCAGTGACATCGCCATCCGGCTCGAACAAAAGCTCCGATGGGATCCGAAAATCGAGCGTTTTACGAATAATGATGCAGCCAACCGGCGGCTGTCCCGGGCCATGCGTAGTCCCTGGACCCTGTAAAAATCAATCTTGCGATGTATTGAAAAAGGAGAAAATCTCATGGTGAAGAAATTCGCGCTGACTCTGTTGACGTGCTGTCTTTTTTTATCGAGCAGTCAATTGGCTCTCGGGCAAGAGGACGGTTGGATTAGTCTATTCGACGGCAAATCTTTCAACGGCTGGAAAGTCCATGAAAACAAGGATACGTTCAGTATTCGCGACGGGATGATTGTGGTCGATGGTCCCCGGGGCCATCTTTTCTACGTTGGCCCGGTGAACAACGCCAACTTTAAGAATTTCGAGCTTAAAGTCGATGTGATGACCAAACCCAACGCCAACTCGGGTATCTATTTCCATACGGAATACCAGGACTCCGGCTGGCCGGCGAAGGGCTACGAGGTCCAGGTCAACAAC
>JAFGTG010000319.1 GCA_016934255.1 Sedimentisphaerales bacterium | reverse complement strand
TCGAGTGGAAGATCCTGGTTCTTGCCTTCGATTCGTCCGTTATCTTTACGAACCGTGACATCGAAAGACATATTAAAATGGTCGGCCCGACCTCCGTCATTATAACAACCGAAACCGACCGCCCGTTGATCCGTTCTTCCGATATCGACGACTTTCTGAATGGAAAAAATCGTCAGGTCCGTCAGACCCACACCCTCATTAAGGTTCGTGGCTTTCAGCAAATCTTGTACTTCGGGATTGAAATGCAAGGCGCTGAAAGAGTGCGAAAAGACTGTCGGATTCTCACCGGTGGAAAGCGTCGGGCCCACGAAACCGTCAACGGTCGCCTCGGCGTCGTTGCCTCGACCGCTCCGGTCGGTCCATACCATGGTGGCGGGATCGTAGTTAAGCTCCGGTCTTCTTAGCCAAAGACAAAGGTTGTCTTTAATGCTCGTGTCATCGGGTGCCAGCGTCGCCCCATGGATCGTCCCCATCAGAGTCATTACCAGAGCGAAGCCAATCAAAAGATGTGATATTTTGTTCATGATCGTATTCCCAGTGAAAGGAGTGATAAAACCTTTAATCTTTGGCACGACACCAAAGCGTTTACTGACGATTTTCGCATTGTAGGATCCCGTTGAAAAGATCCTGGATTATACTATTTAAATGTAAAAAAGGCTTTTTGCAATCATAGCCGCGGCCCATGCCGGTTCGACCGGCATAGGCCACGGACTCGCGTTCATTTCTATTCCATCGCATTGTTCAAGTACAATTGACGATTAAGGCGCCGATCGATATAATCGAATGTCGTCAATGTACATCGTGCCTGATCCACCGGCTGACGCACCAGCTTTGCTGCCCAGACCGACCGCGATCGTATTCACATTCGTCAGATTGATACCCTGATCGGAGAAGACCTTGAGCGGGATGATCCATTCGTTCCATCCACTGGCCTGAGCCGCTGCCGAATCGTTGTTAGCGACGATAGCGGCCGAACCGGTTGTATTGGCGAGCGCCACATACAACGGCTCAAGGGCATTGTTCGAATCGCCTTGGAACCAGAGCGACAATTGGTCAACGCCTGCGACCGTCCAATCCCGCAGCGCCGTTAACGTCAGCGTGGCCTCGGAGTTCGAGATGACGCCTTCGTTCGCGTATAAAAACGGCATGGATTGAGAACCGCCATGGACAATCGTTCGCTCGGCATACGGAGGAAGCAAATAGCCGACCTGCGAGCCGTTGTCGGTGGTGCCGTAGCCGTCGATCCAGTGCTGCCAAATGGCTTCGTTGTTAGTATCGTTGTCGGTATAACTCTCGAAGTCGTCCACGAGAATGAAATCGGCGACGGTAAAGCTCCAGACTCGGCCTTCGCTGATCGTCCCGTCGGTATTAACCTCATCGACTCGCCAGTAATACGGCCCGCCGCCCCATTCGACGCCTTCGGGAGGCGTGTAGCTCGTGGCGCTCTGGCGGCCTCGATAGATATCGGCCGTAGAGGTATCGGCATCCGCGACGGCATCTTCGTCCATACCGAAGTACACGTCGTGCTGAGAGGCGTTATCGCCCGATGACCAGCTTAGAGGCAGCGCTTCGTAAATATCCGGTGTCGAGCCGTTAGCCGGACTCGGACCCCAGGCCACCAGCGGGTCGCCGCGCATGGCTTGTGTAATCTCATCGGCGGTCAGAATCTTGTTATAAACGCGCACTTCGTCAATTATGCCCTCGTAGTATTGACTCCACTGATTGTTGGCGATAAGGAACGGTCCCGATCCCGCGCTCAGACTGGAAGCATCCAGTCGATCCTTCTCGACCCCGTCGATAAAGAACACTGCGCCGCCTACCTGATCGGGCTCAAACGTTACGGCGACATGCTGCCAGGTTCCGATTTGTAGAATGGCATTGGAGGCGTCGTGGTCTAAGATACCCGGCGTCGTGAACCGAAGGTGATCGTTGTTGGACTTGAACGCGTACGCGGCCTGTCGGGCGACCCAGCCGTTGTCACCGCTCAGTCCGTCCGGATTGACCCAGCAGGTGATGGTCAGGGCGTCGGTCATCGTCAGGACATCGCCGCAGTCGATCCAGTTGTTACCATCGAACTCGAGCGCGCCGCCGACTTGTCCTTCTACCCACAACGGTCCGCCAACGAGTTCGCCGTGATGATCGTGCCCGGACCAGTCCACCGCCACGTCGCCGAGACCTTCATCAAGGCTCCACCAGCCCACGAGGTCGGGATCATTAACAGGAACATCAATGATCGTGCTAAAGCTCCAAATGTCGCCCTGATATGTCATTATCCCGTCGAACTCATCAACACGCCAGTAGTACGTCATGCCTTTTTCAAGCGGACCCGGATTGTATTCGGCTTGCGTCTGAGGCAAATTCCCGGCCGCGTTGTTTACCTCGTCGAAATTATCACCGAAGTACACAGTGTGTAGTTTCGCACCGAAACCGCCGGTCCAGCTTAGCGTTGCGTCCAGAGCGATGAACTCGGCCCCGTCGGCCGGGCGGGGATCGTAAGCGGTCTTGGGCGGGACGAGGAAGCTCCAAATGTCGCCTTTGTGTTTTGTAACGCTGTCGGCTTCGACTTCATCGATGCGCCAGTAGTACGTCGTACCCGGAACCAGGCCGTCCGGGTAGGGAAATCCGGGAAATCCGGCGATAAAGAACGTCGCCACCTGGTTGCCCCGGAAGGCATCGCCGGTTCCGTCGCTTACATCATCGAAATTATCGGTGAGATAGACGTCATGGGAAGCCGCGGTGGAACCCGCCGTCCAGGTTAGACTCACCCACGTGTCCGTATAAAGAACGCCGTCTTGTGGAAAAGGATTGGTGGCTTTCACAGGGAACGTGTTTGAGGCATGATCTAAAATTTCCGCATCCGTCAATAATCGGTTGAAAACAACGGCTTCATCTAAAACGCCATCGAGCGCATTCGTGGATCCGCTGCGATTGCCGATCCTCGTGCGTCCAAGTGCAATGCTGTCCGTGCTGTTTCCCATTAAGACACCGTCGATGAACAGTTGCGTTCCTCCTGCTGTGTCGCTTCGCCATACGATATGTATCCAGTCATCCTGTGGAATGATCAAGTCATTCAGAGTATATCCTTCGGCAGGTGTGAATCGATAATCCGCGACGCCATACAAGGTGAAACCCGCTTCGCCGAGGGCCGTCCACCCGGCCAGCCGAATGGATGTCGTATCGCTGTCGTGGAGGGCCTGAGGTTCCTGGGCGGCCGGTGCTTTGACCGTTTTGACGATATATTCCACGGTCCATGGCGTCGCCAGGTCCGTCGCACCCGTGAATTCAACCACGTTACCCTCGCTCCGGGTAAATCGCGCAGCCGTTCCGGCTGTGAAACGCCCTTCCTGGCCTAACGTGACGCCGTTATACGTTCCGTTCAGACCTCCACTGCCCGAGTCGATACAATCCGTCCCGGTCTCATTAAATTTATACCAGTGAAGAGGATTGGCATTGCCGATTGCCTCTTCCCACCCGGCGAGGTCGGCTTGAACGACACAACAAGCCGTCAACACGACGACGAAAGAGACGACAAGATGAGATATTTTTTTGTACATAAATGGTTCTCCTAGTAGGGACAGGCCCCTGTGCCTGTCCGTTTTCTATCACCGGAACCTACGGTCGCCGGAACCGGACGGCCACAGGGGGCCGTCCCTACGGTCGCCGGACATTGTTCGTCGTGCGTATTGCGTATTGCGTTCCTCGCACTCCCTAAGGGACACCTTGCGGTGGACACATGACGCACGACGGTTATTATTTTATCGCCGGAACCCGCCTAAGGCGTCCCCTAGGGAGGACGGCCACAGGGGGCCGTCCTCCCGGAAGGGACGCCTGACGGTGCTACGCTATTCCTTATACGAAATCTAACGCGGCCTATGCCGGAAGAACCGGCATAGGCCACGAACGCATGTTCATTCTAATTCTATTCGGACGATCAAACGAAAGTATCCATTAGGGTTTATATAACCGAATATCGTCGATAAACACTGTGCCCGAACCGCCGGGGCCGGTGAGACCTGATTGGGTTCCCAGGCCGATGGCGATCTTATCCACGTTGCCCAGGTTGATCCCCTGGTCGGCAAACGCCTGTAGCGGGATACGCCATTCGCTCCAGTCGTCGATCTGGGTCACCGCCGGATCGTCATGGGCGACGACCGCCGGGGCGCCGGAAGCATTGGAGACCGAGACGTACATCGGTTCGGCCGCGTTGCTGGCGATGCCAATGTCCAGGTGTGTCCATTGCCCGCTGACCCCGCCGCTCGACGTGATGTCGGAGAATTTGGCTTCACAGACAACGCCGGCTGAATGGGATGTCAGCCCCAGACCGATATAGACAGTTTGCGCCATTGAAATGTTTTGCGCGTTCCACGTCATCGGCTGCCAGGTCGTTCCATTAGCGGAATAGTAACCTCTGAAGTTGTTGGCGCCGTCGCGCTCAAATTTCACCCAGTAAGGGGCCGTGATGGCGGTTTGCGCGGTTGAGACGACGGAATCGTCGGATGTGGCGTCTCCGTCCGTTGTGGCACGCGCCTGGAATCGGCAGCCGTTGCTGGGCGAGATAAAGACCCACGCGTACTTTGAGCCGGGGTCCAGTGTCTCGCGGATCATCACACCGGCCTTGGCCCAGGCGTTGGTGTTCTCGACACTAAGTATCTGGGCTTGCATCGATCCAGCGCCGGTCAATGTCTTGTAGGCGTAATGGAACTGGTCGGCGGTGCCCCAGATATCCGTGCCTTCCGCCGTCATCGTGTATGTCCCGGTCGGACCTTCCACAAAGCTGCCGGTAGAGGCCGGAGCGCCGTGGACCCACAACGACAAATCGGCTACGCCTTCCTGGGTCCAGTCGCGAGCGCTGCTTAATGTCAAAACCGCCTCGGAATTCGTCACGCCCGCCAGGTTGGAATAAAGCAGCGGCATCGATTGTAAACCGTTATTAACGGTCGCCTGCTCGGCGTAGGGTGGCATCAAATAACCGACCTGCGCGCCGTTGTCGGCGACACCATAACCGTCCACCCAATGCTGCCAGATGGCTTCTCCGGCAATATCATCATCGGTATAACTCTCGAAATCTTCGACGATCACGAAGTCGGCGGTTGTGAAGCTCCAGACGCGTCCAAGCCACGGGCTGTTGGGATTTGTGTTGTTAACTTCGTCAATACGCCAGTAGTACGACGTGTTCCACGCCAGTTGACCCGGTTCGTACATCTCATCGCCCAGGGCCTTGGTGCCTTTGTATTCCGGCGACGCGCTCGTCGCGTTTCGCACGGCTTCTGCGTCGGTACCGAAGTAGATTTCATGCGAGGCGGCGGGGATCGCCGGATCCCAGGTCAGGATGGGCGTCTGCGTGACGTTCACGGCTCCGTCCGCCGGATTCGGATTACTGATGGCCCCTGTAGTGGTAAAGCTCCAGACGTCCCCCTTATACGTCATGACGGCATCGAATTCATCGACGCGCCAATAATAAACTTTAGCCTCTTTCAGAGGGCCCGGATTGTAGCTGGTCGTTCCTGCGGGAGCGCCGCCGATGGCGTTGGCGACGGTGTCGTAGTCCTCGCCGAAGTACACGGTATGCAATTTTGCCCCAAAGCCCGCCGTCCACCGAAGCTGCGCATTGAGTGCGACGTCCACGGCTCCGTCCGCCGGATTGGGCGCGTAAGCTTTCTTGGGTGGGACTGAAAAGCTCCAGACGTCGCCTTTATAGACGGTTTCATCCGGCGGTGCATTCACCTCGTCGATACGCCAATAATAAGTCGAGCCCGGCACCAGCCCTTCCGGATAGGCAAAGCCCGGGAAGCCGGCAATATAAAACTCAGTGGCTTGGTTGCCTCGGAATACATCAGAATCCGTTGAGGCGTCGTTCACTTCATCGAAATTTTCACCCATATACACATCGTGCGAAACGGCAAAATCTCCCGCTTTCCAAGACAGAGTGACCCACGTATCCATGTGCATAGCGCCGTTGGCCGGGGT
The DNA here is from genome assembly GCA_016934255.1 of Sedimentisphaerales bacterium. GTDB lineage: Bacteria > Planctomycetota > Phycisphaerae > Sedimentisphaerales > Anaerobacaceae > JAFGTG01. The sequence continues at coordinate 16,610 of JAFGTG010000319.1, read as the reverse complement.
GGGACCTGATGCCTTAGGATAGGCGCCTAAACCATCCATGATAACCAGAATTTCCTCTGCCGTCAGTGCCCGGCTGAACATCGCAACATCATCCAGGGCGCCATTCATTCTCCGCGCGACCCATTCATCAGTGCCGTCACCCCCCAGGTAGATGTTGGCGTTCCAATTGTTCGATGCGTGAGTTATCTCGTTGACGGATCCCGCCACACCATTGACATAGAATGTGGCCCTATCCGGCTCGATCGTCACCGCGGCAAACGTCCAATCGTCGGATGCGATCATGTCGCCGCCGCGGTAGCTCCACGAGTCCGAGGTATCATTCCAATGATAGGCTAACTGATAGCCGAGGACGTTGAAACCGGTTGCCGTACCGCGGGTCATAATGAACGAGGCCCATTCCGGCTGGGAGCCGTCCGGCTTGATCCATCCGGCCATCGTGGCTTCCGTGAGTGTCATGTTAATAGCGGGCACTTCGACCAACGTGGGCCCGTACAGTTCCACGGCGCTGCCGCGAACGCCCGCAGTCCAGGCCGGATCGCCATACACGAAAGCCCCGTCGTGTCCATTGCCGGACGCATCGGCCACCGTGTTGCCGGCTCCTTCATCGCACGTCCACCAGGCGATGAGATCCGGTACGGAACCGTAAACCAGATTCATCGGGGCTAAACCCAATAATATGAAGATAACCAGATACATCAATTTTCGATACATAATACGTCTCCTTCAAGAAAATCTACATCATCATACCCCGGTAACGCACCAGGGCAATACAGTGATTTCGGTTTCATTTGTAGGGTACTTGATCCGTATTCACACGAATTGCGCTTTAGATATATGCAACCTCCTTCCTGCCCTTTCCGCAGCGGATTGAACGCTCAAAAAGGGCGTGAAATTCTGTGTTTAAATACACATGCCTATCTTGGGTCCTATAACCCGAAGCGTCCTTTTTTCTTATAACAAATCAGTCATGGACGCGTCAAGTAAAATCTCGCGGATGACTCGCAGACCGGCGTTGAGCGTTATGCTTTCGATCCAGACCCCGTATATTGCCGGTAAGGAGTGGGCCAAAGGTTGTCGATATGCGGTTTATCGTCTATAATCCGATGAGAGTTTTGTCAAATATTCGGGCTGCATGAATTTGCGAACGGTTGGAAAAAATGATAAAAAGACCTATTTTCATAGGTATAGTTGCTGTCGTTATCATCCTTTCAGGCCTGTGGATTCTGTTTTCACCCTCGAAATTCGTCGGAGAGGGCATACCCATTGCTTATGAGCCCAATATTTCTCCCGACTACTCCGGCTTGTTCATCCCGCATAACATCGCGCCCTTGAATTTCAGAATCCTCGAAAAAGGACAAGCCTATAGCGTCAGAATTTATTCCGAGAGCGGTCCGACGATCACTATTGCCAGCAAGACGGGCCGAATACGTATCCCTCTCAAGAAATGGCGGCGTCTTTTGGACGTTAACAAAGGTCGGGAGCTTTTTGTGGATGTTTTCGTCAGGGATGCAGAGGGTCAATGGCTGCAATTTAAACCCATCGTCAACACAATTGCGGACGAAGAGATCGATGGGACACTTGTGTACCGGTTTATGAAACCGATCTATAACATGTGGAACAATATGGGGATTTTTCAGCGCGACCTGACCGATTTCGACGTGTCGTCGATTATGCAGGGGCGTTCCTTCGGCAAGGGGTGTCTCAATTGCCATAGTTTCGCAGGCAACACATCAGGCACGATGACGATCTGTTTGCGAAGTATGGCCTATGGTAGCAACACTCTGTTGGCGCGCAACGGCGATGTTCACAAAATCGGCGCTAAATGGGGCTATACGGCCTGGCATCCGAGCGGCCGGTTGGCCGTGTACTCGATAAACAAGGTGCGTCAGTTTTTTCATGCTGGCGGTATGGAAGTACGGGACGTGGTGGACCTCGACTCGGCGTTGCTTTGCTATCATCTCGACAGCCAAAAGGTCACGAACCCTGAAGGACTTGCTGACAAAGACCGGCTCGAAACCTATCCGGCGTGGTCTCCGGATGGCCGGGCTCTTTATTTTTGCAGCGCACCGATTCTGTGGCAGGATCGAGACACGGTACCGCCGGAAAACTACGACAAAGTCAAGTACGACCTTCGGCGCATCACCTATGACGTCGAGACGAACCGATGGGGCAACGCCGAAACGGTGCTATCCGCGGATGAAACGGGACTAAGCATTATGTTACCGAGGGTATCGCCGGACGGCAGATTTCTTTTGTTCTGTATGTGCCGGTACGGCTGCTTTCCCATCTATCAACCGAGCAGTGACCTTTATCTCATGGATTTGAGCACGGGAGATTATCGCAAGCTGGATATCAACAGTTCATATTCCGAATCGTGGCACAGTTGGTCTGGAAACAGCCGATGGATCGCGTTCAGCAGCAAGCGTCAGGGAGGTTCTTTGACCCGGACCTATCTGAGTTATGTTGACACGGCCGGCAAAGTGCACAAGCCTTTTGTCTTACCACAAAAGGATCCGGACTATTATGACTCATTGATAGAGACGTTCAGCGTCCCCGAGTTGACTGAGGATCGTATCAAAGTCAGCACGGCACTGCTGGCTCAAATGGCGCGCTGCGACCCTTCGATATCTGTGGATATTCCCATTACCGGCGCAACGCGTCTGGTTAAGCCGTCAGACCCGTGGATGGAACGTGAGTGATTGTATTTATTTGAGACGTAACGCATGCTGCACAGAAGACAACGGATTCCGCACAATCTGATTTTTTATGTGTTGGTCATGCTCTATCTTTGGCTCGTTGTGGAGCCGCGCCTGATCTATCAGTGTTTCGGAACCATTCTGCCGGATGCCCCCGTTTTCCTAACCGGATGGTCGTTTATGTCCAACTCGTTGCATCTGCCGGGCGGGTTCATTTTATATATTTCCGGATTACTTTCTCAAGGTTTTTGTTATTCATGGCTGGGCGCCCTGATCATTATCCTGTCGGCGTTATGCCTTTGCGAACTTTCCAGACGCCATCTTGCGGCCGCCGGTTATACCCGATCTGCCGTGTTGAGTTCACTCCCGGCGATCCTGATTGTTCTCATTTACAGTCAATACAAACATCCTTTAACCGTCTGCCTGGTGGTGTCTTTAGGATTGGTATGGTCTCTTATTTTTGAAAGATTATCTTTGCGAACATTAGTAGTTCGCATCATAGTTTATTGCCTTATGTCCGCGGTGCTCTTTGGGTTGGCGGGAGCAGGGGGGCTGTTGATTTTCTCATTCATGACGGTTATTTATGGCATTTTCGTTCGCAGGGACTTTGTATTCTCGGCGCTGGCGATACCTGTAGGTTTTGGGATTGTATGGTGCTTTGCACAATATGTATTCCTTGTACTGCCCCGAGAAACATTTACCGTTTTAACGTCTCTTGTCCCTGCGACGATCCAAGGTAAGAACACTTTTCCAGCCGTGTTGATTATCATTCTATACGGTTTCGCTCCTTTGTGTGTATTCCTCGTGCTTTTAGGAAGAAACGTGTTTGCAAAGTTTGGTCCAAAGCCCAAGAAACATTCCGGAAAGGATAAACAAAAGGAACAGGCAAGAGAATTTACATCTATATTCAGGAATGGGGTAAAAATTGCAGCACCGATAGTGCTGATGCTTGTGGGACTTTATTTCAGTTATAACCGGATGAGAAAACCGCTTATTCAGGCGCATGATTATTCTCTGCGCCGACAATGGGACAAAGTACTCGAACTGAGCCGGAGTTTACCTAAGGGCGCGAGCAACATTTATTTTAACCACTACGTCAATCGAGCGTTATATCATACCGAAAGACTGCCTTATGATATGTTCACATTCCCGCAGACACCGCACGGTTTGCTTCTAACTCACGAAAAAAAAGCGTCCGATCTGACACAGTTGAAATTATGCGATATTTACATGGAGCTTGGTCGCGTCAACACCGCAGAACGATTGGCGACGGAGATACTGACGGCGCGGAACCACTGCGGAATCGTGGTCGAAAAATTAGCCTGGATTAACATCATCAAAGAACAGTACGAGACCGCACGGATATATCTCAACGTGCTCCAGAAAGACCTGGTCTATCGCAAGAGAGCTCAAGCTCTTTTAAAGGCAATCGATAACGGCTTCTCAACAGATCAGAAAGCTTATCTTGACACCATCCGCTCGCGCATGCATCAGGAGGGTTATCTGGGAACCAGAGATGAATCCGTCGAGCAGATTCTAACCGAATTACTCGCCTCTAACCCGACTAATAGGATGGCGTTTGAATATCTGATGGCGTGTTATTTGCTCACGGGCCAGGTGGACAAGATCGCCGCGAGGATGGCCCAGATCAGGGAATTCGACTATGATGGTATTCCCACCCTTTACGAAGAGGCGTTGCTGATCTACTTCGGTTCTCAAGGCCGGAAAATCGACTTCAATAAATCCAACATACGGCGTGAAACCTTTAACCGTTATATAAGGTTTATTCAGCTAAGAAACAGCATGCGTCCCGACAATCGCCAAGTCGTGCTCAGGAGCTTGATCTCCGAATACGGGAGCAGCTACTTTTTCTATTCGACGTTCGGGCAGGTTGGTGTTCTCTAAGGTTCGTAGGGTTTCCACTTTCTGTTCGGGCCTTGTCGCTCGATGGCCTTCATCTCCGTGGCGTTGCCTTCGTCACCTTGTTGGGTCATCCAACGATCAAGCTCTTTCCTGAGCCGAACCTTGATCTTGTCGTAGGCGGGATCGTCGGCCAGATTGGTTAGCTCATAAGGATCTTTTTTCAAATCGTAGAGTTCCACTTCGGGCCGATGCTGGTAGAATCGGGCGCGTGCGGCCACAGTCGGGTTTGTCTTGCCAATGTTCTTCCACGTTTGCAGCAGTTCTTCGGGCTTGGTCGCCACGACGTTGTAAAACACGGTCTTATAATTCGGATTCCAAATGTATTTATATCTCTCATCGCGCACGGAACGTACCGGATAACATGCCGAGCCGTTGATGATCCCTCGGGTTGTGTGTGCTCCATACAAGTATTCTCGGTGTTTGTCGGTTTGGCCGAAGAGTACGTTCAGGAAACTGCGTCCATCGAATCCGGTCTCGCCGTGCGCATCCGGCCGCCCGGTTTGTATCGTTTCCGGAGCGTCGCCGGCCGCTTCGATCAATGTCGGCGTTACGTCCACGTATTGCGTCAGGGCGTTATTGCGAGAGCCAGCTTCGATGGTGGCGGGCCAGCGCACAATAAAGGCCGTCTTCAAACCCATTTCGTAACACGTCCATTTCGCCCCGAATGGGAACGACGAGCCTTGTTCGCTCGTGAAGATCACCATCGTGTCCTCGCGCCCCCCGGACCCATCGACGATCTTCATGCAATCGCCGAGCTGGCCGTCGAGATAGGTGATCTCGGCGTAGTATTTGGTGAGGTCTTGTCGGGTATGAGGACAATCGACTAAGTAGGGCGGGATGGTGAGTTCTTCCGCCTTGTAGATGGAGGGATCTCCCAGGTTCCACGGCCCATGCGGTTCGTTCGAGCAGACGATCAGGCAATAGGGCTGTTCTCTATCACGATTGACAAATTTGGCGATGGCCTGGGTATCGGATGCGCCTTTCTTGCCTCCGATGATCTCGAATGGGAAAGACGTCGGCGGTCCGAAATGCTTCTTACCGATCAGGCCGACGCGGTAGCCCAGGGCTTTAAGATAATGCGGCAGGCTTTTGACGCCGTCATAGACTTTACTGTGGTTGGGATAGGCCCCGTTGCGGATCGGGTACATACCCGTATAGAGTTGCTGCCGGGTCGGGGCGCACATCGCCGTGGTCGTAAACATCCTGTCGAAGCACATCCCCTCGCGCGCCAGTCGGGCTATATTCGGCGTTCGCACCTGTTTGCTTCCATAAGGCTCGCAATCCTCGCACGTCATATCGTCGCCGATGATAAGCATGATGTTTGGCCGCAGTGGTTTTGATTCTGAAAACGCAGTCCGGCAGAAAGCAGCCGAACCGATCAACGTCTTTTGTAGGAATTGCCTTCGCGTCATCGTCATTTGTTTTTATTACTCCTATATAACATTCATTCAAATCACACGTGAAACTATACAACAAATAGGAAGAATTGACTACCCGCTTTTCATTTCTGTTTTTATGTTGTGCCTTATTGACCGATGCATATAATCCATCTGAAATTGAAGAATAGAATTTGGAATCGTGTATGATTGTTTTACTGACGGATTTTGGTTTTAGTGAATACGTAGGTGTCATGAAAGGGGTAATCTATCACCTCCATAAGGCTGCGAGAATCGTTGATTTGTGTCATGACATTTCGCCTCAGAGCGTTATCGAGGCTTCGTGGATTTTGAAGAACAATTACACGTATTTTCCGATCGGTGCGGTTTTTTGTTGTGTTGTCGATCCCGGCGTCGGGACGGAACGAAAAGCGCTGGGCGTCAAGACGGCGGATTACACTTTCGTGGCTCCCGATAACGGTTTACTCTGGGAAACGCTCAAAGAACAGCGAATCCTTGATATAAGAGTGATTCCGGTTCCTGACGATGCGAGTCACACGTTTCACGGCCGGGATGTCTTCGCCAAAGCCGCGGCGACTATCGATCAAGGGCATTTCGATACCCTGGAACCAACTACCCGAGAGTTAAAACAATTGGAATTGTACTTGAACGGAAGAGTGGGCATGGTCGTGAGAATCGACCGATTCGGGAATATCATCACGAATCTGCCAAGCGAAGGTAAGACGGAGTATTGGGTGGATGTAAAGGGATATCGCAGTCGAATGGTTTTCTCTCCGAACTACGACGTCGCGCCGGACGATGAGTTGTTCCTAATCAAAGGCTCTTGTAAGACACTGGAGATAAGTCTTAAAAACGGTAGTGCCAATGAGAGATTGACGTTGAAGACGGGTCAGCGGATTGAAATAGCGTGAAGAATGAAATGCCGTGCCTATATCGATATTGAAACGACCGGTTTGAGCAAGCATTTTGCCGAAACAGGAACTTGAAGGATGTCAATGGATACGAGGCGGTGAAGCTCTGGTACGAATATGCGAACAATCACAATCGGCAAGCCCTGGCTACGTTATTGGAGTATAACCGTGAGGATATTGTCAACTTACAGGTGCTTCGGCAAAAGTTACAAATTGGATGACAAGATATGACAGGAGTGAATAATCGTAAAGGTGTGATTTTCGATTTGGATGGCGTGCTCGTCGATACCGGCTGGGCGCATAAGCAATCGTGGTATGATCTGGCAGAGAAAGAAGGACTCCTTATGACGGATGAGTTTTTCACCAGCACGTTCGGCATGCGGAACGACCAGATCATTCCAATGCTGATGGAAAGATCGTGTCGCGGGTATCTTGCCCGCGATTCGAGAGCGGGACTCCTTCGACACTTGGATCACCTTTCTGATTGGAAGGAACAACGTTATCGCGAGATTATCGCCGAGAAGCTCACACTGCCGGCGGGCGTTGGTGAGTTGCTTGAAGATTTGAAGAAGAATGATTTTCTTATGGCCGTCGGATCCTCGGCGCCGAAGGCCAACCTGAATCTTTGCCTGGAACGAGTGCGGATAAAGGGTTACTTCGATGCTTGCGTGACGGGTGAAGAAGTCGTCGAAGGCAAGCCGGCGCCGGAGACATTTCTCAAGGCTGCGGAGAAACTCGGCCTTTCGCCGGATTGTTGCGTCGTCGTAGAAGATGCGGTCCAGGGCGTCGAGGCGGGCAAGGCCGCCGGGATGCTGGTCGTCGCGGTGACGACGACCCGGGGCCGGGCGGATCTTTCAGCGGCAAATATCATCGTGGACAGTTTAGGTGAATTAACGGCAAAGGATTTCACCCGGCTGCTCAATCACGTGTAGGATGGGTAACTCGTTTGCCCATGCAGTTCATAATTATGTCAATGTCAGCATGGGCAGGAATCTGCCCATCCTACTTGTTTATCACCTCAACTAAATAGATCATGGTTGGTTCCCTCGGTGTTTCCGGTTTGCGGTCCCGATTCGGCCGGTCGGTTTGCTGCTGCATGTAATGCGTTTGTCCTTCTGGCAGTGGTCCACGATTCACGGCGCGAATGTTCGGTAGGGCGGGAGATGTGACTTCGGATTTCCGGATATCGCTTTGGCCCGGTTGGCTGGTCAGGAGTTGCTCTCTGGTGAAAACGAACCGGCCCTTCGTGGGCTTCGCGTAGCGATTACTGTAGTTAATCTCAATCTTTCGATCCGGAGTGATCGAGAGTCTGGGTGTAGGGGGAGACTCCGGGATCGTACCCCGGCCCTCGAAATAGAAGCGATGTTTCCAGTCGGTTAATTGGATGATCTTCCATGTATCGCCGATCGGTGTGGCGACATAGAGTTGGTTGTAGCCATCTTTATCAAAACGCGTATAACCTATGTATGGACGTCCTTCCGCGTCCACAACGAAAGTCCCGCCGTTCATCAGCCCGCTTTGTTGCGGGATAGGATCGACGACGCCGGCGTTTTCCGGCGTGATGGGCAGTTCGAGTTTACGTCCGTCCAGGGTCGTCCAAGAAACACCGCGGTCGAGGCTCCTGGCATAACACACGTCGAAATTGGTCACGACGTCCGGCGTTTCGCGCCAACACCAGGCGAAGTGCCAGACGCCGTTGTTATCCTCCAATAAGCCGAACGGATAAGCGTTGCAGGTGGGCTTGCGGTCCATGCCGTTCGTCAGGGCGGGAACCGTCTTCGTCCACCGTTGAGTTTCTTCGTCGTAATGGACTACGATGCGCATTCCGTTTCCACTTCCGCCGTGACGGTACATGATATAAATGGAACCGTCTCGGAGTTGAAATAGTGTGGGATAGGTCACTCGATTCTCATAGTCTCCGGACCATGTGTGAATGCCTTCGAACGTGTGAATGTCCCCGGCGACTTTCGTACGATAGTACTTCAACGGCGCACAGTGCATATTGCCGGTCAGGTGGAGGTATCCTTTACGATCCTGAAACAGCAGGATTTTATTATGCGTGTCCCATCCCACGCGCTCGGGCAGCTTCGCAAAGTCCCAATTCGTCTCGCTGAGTTTCCGTTTGCCCACCGTGAGCTGATGGTCACCGTCATAGAAGGCAAGATATTGATATTCGCCGTCCGAGATCAGACAAGGTCCGCCGTTCACCGGGTGGGAAGCCAGGCCTTTGGCCACTGGAATTTTTCGAATGTTCGTTTGCTCTTCAGCAGAGACACTCTGTGATGGCGATAATAGCGAACAAGAGATAAGAAAAAGAACTATATGTCGAAGCTTTATCATTATTCTGTCTCCCATGAGAAAACCCGCATGGAGTGTGGGGGCAATGTCAGGTGAATTCCATTTGAGAAACCGTTGAGAACGTTCGAAGTCACTTCCACTTGTGGCTGCCCCGCCTCAAATTCATTATTGGCCGTAACGGTCTCAGCGGTAAGTGCCCAGGATGTCGCTTTGCTGTTTCTCGCGTTACCCTCGAACCTGAGGATAACAGACCGCGGCGTCGAAACGTCCAGGTTGATAAGAATCAAGCCGCGTTTGTTGCCTTGGGCGAAGCCGTAGCTCCAGATCGCCGGGATATCGGAGATCGTTTCAACACCGTCCCTTGAACTGAAATATCCCGTTGCATTGAAGGTCGGCTCGTTCTTCGAGTGAATCGTTTCGATCAGGTCGCCGCCGATGACGTTGTTCGCCAACATACAGGCCAGGAACGTGGGGCGGTATCGCTCGTATCCTTTCCGCATGTTCAGCGCCGTGCCCCAGAGGCGCACTTCGCCGATACCGTGCGCGCGATAGCCGTGCTGGATGAGCGAGAACAGGCATTGCGCCCGAAGATGATGCTCTCGCATCATTAGCAACATGTTATTGGCGACGTTTATGCCGCCTCCGATCGAGGTGACGATTTTGTTCCTCGGTTCCAGCGGCGCATCACCGTGGGTTGTGTGATGGTTAACCTCGTAGATGGAAAGCTCGATCCCCGCCTTGCGGGCCAGATCGTCGTTTTGGTACATTGCCCCGCGCGAGTCTTGCGAGCGCCAGATGGGTTTGGCGAAGACCCATTTGAAAAGTTTCTCATCGGTGTCCAGGATTTTGAGGTCCTTCTCATTCAAGCTTGAAATGAGATACGGCGCCACGGAGAATCGGTCCGCATTCGGTGCGTTTTCGAGAATCCCGGCGTTCCGTCCCGACCAGGCCGCCTGACCGGCGGTGTGAAACAAAACGTTCGGCGTATAATAAGGCGAGCTTTTACCCACGTCGATCAGGTCCTTCCAATAGTCCGGCCCGTTATATCCGCCGCACTGATAATAGGCGGCGTTATTCCACGCTTCGTTACCGAACTCGATATGGATGTGCTCGAAGACCTCCGTCCACGGTTTGACTTGGCCCAGTTCGGCCCGTTTCTTACCATAACCCACGTTCGCCGGGGCGCCTAAGTATTCCATGAAGTTCGCAAGCTCTTCCCTGTGCAAGGTGCCGGGCAGGCAATACCACGGCTCACAGCCCAGGTAGGCGCATAACTCGTACATTTCGTGCAAGCCATAGGGATCGGTTTGATGACTCGCATAGGGACCATAGGTTTGTGCTTTCCGGTTCGAATACGAATGAGATTGCAACGGCGGCGCGATCGTGTTGTCGATCGTGCTGCCCCCGGTTTGAAGATACCGAATCATACCCGGATTGAACTTCTTGAGCGTCGCAATCAGATCGTCCCGAAACGCGGTCGGATTGGTGTCTCCCTCCATCCACAGCTCAATATTATCCACCAGGACGTCTCCCCCCGTCGCTTCGAGTTTGAAGAACAAATGTTGGTTGCCTCCTTCGGGAACGTTATCGACGATAATCATTTCGTCGTATTGACTCCATTGAGGTTCCGGTTCGACGGTTTTCGTCTGGCCCCATTGGGAGGCTTCTATAGCGAGCTTGGGCGCGCCGGTCTTGGTCTTGGCCCAGAAACGCACGTGCCATCGGCCGTTCAGCGCTCCGTATCGATGATAATGTGTGCTCAGGTGATAGTGTGCCTTCCCGGCCGAGCCTTTCAGGTTCATAGCCGCACAGCCAAACACGCCCGGCGGGATGTCGCCGATGGATATCTCGTTATTCTTGGACGTCCAGAATCCGTCGAGACTGCGAAATTGCCCGTCTTTAAGCCTGAAAGCTTCGACGAGGAGTCCACCGTTAGGTGGTCCGGGCTTCACTTTCTTGTCAAATTCGATGTACATGAAATCCTGCATCTTGCCTTCATGCATAACTTTCTTCGTGCTGATCGCTTTGATCTTGCCGTGTGTTCCTTTAGCCGGGCCGGAGAGAATCGTGTAGGTTCCGTGCTCGGCCATAAGGTCTTGCCCCCCCTGGGGCTGGCGAAACCACGACGTCGCCCCGTTTTCATCCTGGCTCGGCCCGAAGTGGCATTGTCGATAGGTCGTTCCCTCGAAGTTCTCCTGGGCGCGCTTTTTGGTTAATACGGCTCCGGAGTAATAGGTATCGCCGCCTAAATTGATACCAAATCGAACCGTGTCCTTCACGAGAACCGTATCAGTCATCTCGACGATCGTTGCCTCCAACTGATCGGCCATTATTCTTGGGGGGACGGCGATCAAGGTCGCAAGGCAAAGCATTTTGACGATTATGAATCTGATGTTTTGCATATCTTCTGACTCCTGTTGTTTCTTTTCTAAAATAAATCAGCGAAGCTCCAACACTTGACCGTCGGCGAGAAGACGCTTTCTCAGTTTGGCGTAATCCACATTTTGCACATCGATGTTTTCGTCAATGGCGAACGCGGCGGCGGTCGCGGCGGATTGGCCGAGGATCATAAAGACCGGCTCCATGCGGATCGAGCCGTAGGCGATGTGCGAGGAAGACAGGCAAACGGGCACGAACAGATTCGTGCATTCCGAGGCCTTCGGGACGAGCGCCTCGTATGAAATCGGGTAGGGGCCGCCGGGATTGATCTGGATATCGCCCTCGTTCCGGGCGTGGCCATTTTCATCGACGTATCGCTGGACGTTATGCGAGTCCATATTGTACGAACCCATGCCGACGGGCTTCGGCGTCGGTTTTATCTTTCTAAGGTGCAGTTCAGTCATGACGAAATCACTCACCATTCGCCTGGCTTCTCTGACGTAAATCTGGTGGGGCCAGTGAGCATTGTCTTTGAACTCATCTTTAGCCAGTCCCCACTGGCTGACTTTTTCTCGCACGTCTGCGGGGACGCGCGGATCGTAAGCGAGAAACCACATCAGTCCTTTCTGGTAATCCTGATGCTCTTTGAGAATCTGTTGACGGCGCTCGTAGGAGGCTTCGGGATAGTCGTAGTTCATGCCGATGTTATCCGTTGAGAAGGCGCCATGATTGTTCGTGTCGGTCTTGGCGTTTGGCGCCGGGTCGAACTTGGCGAAGATCGCCCGCCAGCCTTTGTCGAGGTACCGGGCCAGCAATTCGTACTCCATCGGATCGTAGTGGTCCGGCTTGGGAAACGGCACGCGGTTCTCGGGCACTTTCGTTAGACACATACGATAATTATACGCCTGAACGCGATGGTCGCCCTGGCCTTCCTGGCCGGGGGAGCCGGCGTGGATTCGCGGCAGAAGTCCACTACTTGGTTCGCCGGGTGTAATATACGGATCGACCGGCTTCTCGAATTGATGCTTGGTTGCGTTTTTCGTTTGGACGCCGTTCAACGTCTCGCCGTAAACGTCATTACCTTCGCGGCCGACGTGATAGCTGATGCCGGTGCCGGCCATCAGGTCGCCTTCGTACGTCGCGTCGATAAATAGTTTACCGCGATACGTTTTTCCACTTCGCATCGTGATTGAAATAATACGCGAACCGTCTTTCTTTACCCCTTTTTTGCGGTCGAGCCATTGATCTCGATGCACGGGGATGTCATACTCGGCCACAAGCTGCTCGAAGGTCTGCTCGGCTACGTGCGGCTCGAACACCCACATGGCGTCATCGTCGGGACGGTATCGAGAGTAGTCTTCCGATTTCTGAAAAATCCAGGCGTTGGGTGTGTCGTAGTGGTTCTTGACGCGCTGGTAGAATTCCCGTGAGATACCGCCGATCGCTTCCTTGCGCCCGGAATCCGTCCAACCCAGTCCGCCGGCCGTCAGGCCGCCTAAATGTCTCTCCGGGCAGACAATAATGACCGTTTTACCCATGCGCTTCGCTTGTACCGCCGCCGCCACCGCCGCCGATGCGCCACCATAGATAACCACATCGTAGGTTTTAGAAATACTCGCTGAAGAGGCTGGCCTGTTCAAATCGGCATAGCTGATGAGCTTGATCCCCAATTGGTCGATGGCTTGCTTGACCTTGTCGCTGGTGAAAACGGCTGTCACGGCATCGCGATCTTCGGCGACGTTCTCGTATCCGACGTGACCGATAGCGCCCATTTCGGCTGTTTCCAGGCCGGGGTGATCGACGAAAAGATAAGTGCCCGGCTTTAAGCCTTCGAGATTTTTAATGAATTTTTCGATTCGGTCTTGCGCCGTTTTGGCCTCTCCGAATCCTCCCATACTTTGCACCTTGCGACTGGAAGGCAGAATGGTGAGATCGTATTCCTTCGCCAGCTTCTTCCAGAGCGCCTGGACCTTGGGATCCCAGCCCGAACAGCCCATATGACAGGTCATATGGCTGACGTGCGGCACTTTACGTTTAGCCATTTCGATCTGGGCGCGCATTTCCTTTTCGACGTCTTCGATTTTCCACTTTGCTTCTCGCAAAGCCGTCCCGTCGGGTGCGCCTTTACGCCGCCAGAGGGTGGGATAGAAGTATCCGTCCGCATCCGTTAAGCTGGGCGCCCACGTTAACGGACGCCACTTGATGTTTTCCCATTCACTGGTCAGGGCGACGTGAACGCCGACGTCCAGACCCGGGTTTTCATTGAGCATTTTAACCGCTTCCGGAAACCAGGCGCAGGGCACCATGAGTTCGACGCTTTTCATGACGCCTTCTTTATAGGATCGGATACACGCCACATTGGCGGCGTGACATGAGCCGATATCGTCGCCGCGAACGATCAGGTAGATACTTTTGTTCTGCTCCACTCCCCGGGCGTGTGAAACAATCAGGGGACATGCCGTAAAAGCTACTACGAATAAAATATGTCGAAACTTCATTTTTGGTTCCTTTCAGTTATTAATATGAGTTTCAGGTTCCGGTCCTCTACTCCATGTCGTTTCTTTCATTTTACGCCAATGCAATAGAGGTTGTGTTCGGAACGGATAAAGAGTTGCTGATTCGAGACCGCCGGACTGGCGCAACACTTTTCGTTCAATTCGTTTTCGGCGAGAATTTTAAATTCAGGCCCCGCTTCGATCACAGTAGTATTTCCTTTCTCCGAAAGGAAATAGATCCTTCCCTCCGCCCAGATAGGCGAAGCGGAGTATTTGCTCCCGATTCGTTCTCTCCATATAACATCGCCGGTGGCCGCCTTCAGGCATTTGGCCACGCCGGTATCGGTGACTATAAACAGGTAGGGCTTGACGTAGAGCATGGATGGAACCTTCGGTACATCTTTCGTTGACGTCCACGCCGTGTGCGTATCGGTGACATCGCCCCGGCCGCCCGTGCGAACGACTCGGATAGTCGATTCTCCGAAGCCCGATGTAGTGAAAATCAGGCCATCGCCAATGACGACTGAAGGCACGACGCCTTCACCCGGACTCGATGCCGTCCAGATTCTCCGGCCGGTGGTTAGATCGAAACCCTGGATAACATTACCGGCCGAGCTAACGAGTTGGTCTTTGCCGTTTTCTGTAAGGATCTGAGGTGTGACGTGTCCAAGGCAAGACAGGCCGCGTTTGCCTTCCCATCGGACCTTCCCGGTGTTTTTGTCCAATGCCATAATGACGGCCTTGTCCCACGGTTTCTGCCAGCCGAGTTTTGTGTCAGGTCCCGAACTGCTGCCGTCGAAGGCGACAATCACGAGGTCTTGGTAAAGAACGGGGGATACGGCTAATCCGTGCTCGCTGAAATGTTCGTGATCCCGATTGGTCCAGGCAAGCGTTCCGTCCATCGACACCGCCGCGATGCTCCCGTCGCACGCGATAGTGTACACCATCCGGCCGTCCGTTGCCGGAGTCGATGAGGCGTACGAGTTGTATTGTTGTTTATGTCCGGGCTTTTGCCGGAGTACGTGCTGATTCCAAAGAACCGCTCCGGTCGAACGATCCAGACACAACAGGCGGAATGAGGTGGCTTCTTCCGTCGCCGCCGTGACGAATACGCGATCATCGTAAACAATCGGCGACGACCAGCCTTCTCCGGGAATCGGCGTCTTCCAGGCGATATTCGAGGTCGCGCTCCACTCTAAGGGAATGTTTTTTTCCCGGGAAATCCCCTGGCGGCTCGGACCCCGAAAACATGGCCAGTTCTCCGCAAAAGACACATCCGTCAGAGTGATTATCAAAGCTAACAGACCCCATACATATATTCTCTTGATTGTCATCTGAAATGAGCACCTCCGAAAGAAAAATCCGGCATCCTACATCAAGGATGAATTCATTGCTTCCCACGACAACGTCCTAATAAAACAGCACCCGATGTTAGCAGCTTTATCCAACGAATGCAATTGTCTATGGTTTATATCGTGAGTGTTTTGAATGAATAGGATTGGGAGATTACGTCCTATTTTCTTGAATTTCGGGAAAATCTTCGATAGGATAAACATTCGAAGAGTGTACAAGTGATCCTTGACATCAAATCCGAACGAGCAGTGGAAACTTATAGGTTTCTTATATGAAATCCGCACTATTCGCAGTGTGTTTGATTGTTACTTCGTCGGTCTGTCTCGGTGCGGAGCCGCCGACGGAATTAACAACGAGTCCTATCGAGAGGCAAGATGCCAATACGGTTAGTGATGCCGTTCCAGTTCCACAAGGTGTCCCGGCGACCGACGGCGCGGCTCAACTCACACTTGAAGGACTCCAGGCGGCCAGGAAGAAAATCAGTGAATCAAAGGAATTAACTGACGAAGTCAAAACGAAAGTCGGCGAAGTCTATGACAAGGCGATTGCCCAGTTAACATCCGCCACTGAATTCGAGTCTAAAAAGCAGCAGTACGGCCAGGCGCGGACGGATGTGCCGAATACGCTGGTCAAAACCAAAGACTTACTGGCTCAACAAGCGACCGTCGCACTCCCGGAAGCCGGACCCGAGACGACCCTGGCACAGGCCGAGCAGGCTTTGGCCGCTGCACGATTGGCCCTGGAGGAAGCCAAGATAAACGTCGCCAATTGGGAAAATGAGCCGAAGCGACGAGCCGAGCGGAGAACGAAGATACCGGAGGAATCGAGCAGCGCCAAACAAAAGCTTGGTGAGATCGACACTCAACTTGGCATAGCGGCGCCCGAAGGACAGGCGGCCGAGTTAACGCAGGCCAATCGCGCTTTGTTGCTTGCCCAACAGCGGGCGCTGGACAGTCAGATCGCCAGCAACACGGAGGAATTACTGTTTTATGATGCCGCTACCGACCTGTTGGCGGCTCGAAGGGATCTGGCCGCCCGGCAACAGGCGACGGCGGAGAAGGTTGTGGAGTTTTGGCTGCAAAAAGTGAACGACCTGAGACAAAAGGAGGCGGAGGCCGCTAAAAAAGAAGCCATTCGCGCCAAAGAAGAAACAACGTA
>JAFGTG010000318.1 GCA_016934255.1 Sedimentisphaerales bacterium | reverse complement strand
TTCGCGCCGATTACATCTTCGTCGATACGGGGATGGACGTCTATGACGCCATCCTGGAGAGGAGGAAGATCGGATGATTTTTTCGGCGCCTTTTTTTCTCTATCTTTTACCAGCGGCGGGTCTGCCGGTCCTCTTCCATCTTTTTCTCAAGCAGAAAAAGCGGCAGATTCTCTTTCCGACACTTATGTTTTTCTACCGAACCGATCCGAGACTCAACTCCCGGCGAAAGATTCACCAGTGGTTGCTCTTACTGATGCGCGTGCTGCTTATTGCCTTCATCCTGCTGGCGCTGTCCCGGCCGAGTTTTAAGAGCACCGCGCCGCTGGGAGGCACGCTTTCGGTGGTCGCGATTGTGGATAATTCCGGTTCGATGAGCGAAACCGCCGGCGGTGACAAAACCAAGCTCGAATTAGCGGTGGGCGGCGTGAGGAAACTTATCTCTGCACTCGGCGATAGCGCGAAGATAACGATTGTGACGCTCGTTGACGATCCGTCAGCAAACTTTGGCGATACGCTGACGTCCGACAGAGATACATTGCTTTCCGTGCTTGACGAGTTAGCTCCGACCGCTGCGACGGGAGACGCCGACCGCGCCCTGGCCAAAGCCTTCCGGATACTTCAAGCCGATTCAGGCGCAGGCGGTGTGGTGCATGTATTCAGCGACCTTCAGGAATCCGAGTGGAGCGATGACGATTTACGTACGGAATCGGCCGACGATACGATCAGTGTCGTTTTCCATCGAATCGAATCGCAAACACGCGGGAAACCCAATGTGGCTATCAGTTCGATTCAGTACCCACGACAAAAGATTCTACCGAAGCACACGGCGAAGGTCGGCGTTGTATGTAGAAACAACTCGGAAGGAACGGCAACGATTCGTCTCAATTCCATTGATAATCAGGATAATAAGAAAACCCAAAATGTCGTTCTCGAATCGGGCGGAAGTCAGGTGATTGAAGTCGAAACGAATCCGGATGCCGCAGGACATCACTGGATCAAAGCCTGGGTCGAAGGAGACGGCTTCTCGGCGGACAACGAAGCGGGGATCGGGATTCTGTGTCAGCAGACGGCGACGGTATTTTTCGCCGGTTTGCGAAGCCAATTCGGGATATTGCCGACCGCTTTGTCCCCGGATGATTACGGCCAGATTACCGGCATGGTTTCGCAATACGGTAGAATCGATCGCTTACTACAGGCCAACGGTGAAAAACCGATTCTCGTGGTGGCGACCTGGCAGGAAATGGGAAAACTCAGCCAGGATTCCAAACTTGAGGAATATGTGAATGGTGGAGGTAACCTCCTGATCGTTCCTCCTTCGACAGGCATCGACGCCAGAGGCAATACGCCCGCCTGGATCGGGGCTCAGATGAAGGATCGGGTTTTCAATCCTCGCGGGACGAACCTGGACTTATTGGATAAAAACGCCGATTTCTGGAACCGGATTCGCCAAACGATCGAGACGATCCCGATGGACAATGTACACGTCTTTACGTTCTATCCGTTGCAGTTGTCCGAAGATTTCACGCCGCTGCTCGGAACGGATTTCGAGAATGTGATCCTGGCGCACCGGGAATTAGGCGGGGGAAATCTTTTCGTCTGTGGTACCGCGTTCGATCCGCGATGGAACACGCTGCCTTTGACGGGCATGATGGTCGTCATGGCCCAGAATATGGCGACGGACGGGGAATCCTTCGAGCAAGAGGCAATGCTTAATCTTGTCGCCGGGGAACCGCTGAAGGGCATCGAGGCTGCCGGGCGGCAGGTGGAAGTCCTTCCTCTCGTGGGCGAACCGATTGAGTGGGAAGGTCGAGCCGGTGAATTACCCGTCTTTACCAAGCCGGGCGTCTATCAAGTGAACGTTGGAGACAAGGAATATTGTATCTCCGTTCGTTCATCGGAAAAAGAGGGCCTGACGCAATTCGTGGAAGGTTCGCAAATACCGGTTCTGGAGAAGATCACACATACCGTCGTCGATTACAGCCCGGCCGATGAATTAGAGAAATATCATTATGGCCACAGCCGGACGTTCGAGCTGTTTTTGCCTCTTTTGCTGCTGGCGACCCTGGCGTTGCTCGCCGAAGGCTGGCTGGCCAATCCGGTCCGCGCTAAATCGGAAGAGAGTGTTTCTCTGGAGGGCACACAGGGCGATCAATCAGAGCAGAGGATTTTGATCGGTAGGGGGGTGGGATAATGGAAGTGCTTCGATGGCAAAACCATTTGCATCCGGTCCTGGCCGCGGCGATGATTTTACTGTTGGCGGTTTGGTTGATCGTCCTCTATCGTCGTCAACGAACGAATCGTTCATTGAAACAGACCCTGCTCTTGTTAGCACCCAAGATTCTGATTGTGCTATTACTCGTCCTGGCTTATTTCGATCCGGTCCGCAGCGTCATACAACGTCCCAAACGAGACAAAAAGATTTTGGTACTGGTGGATTCCTCGTCCTCGATGGATTGCGAAGACGACGCCAGCATGAGCCGTGTCGAACGAGCCGAAAAATTGTCTAAACATCTCAATCAGGAACTACGTTCCGTTATCGACGTTGAAACCCTCTATTTCGATGACGATGTGCGCGACAATAAAAATAACGATCCAATCCGAAGCACGGATTTAGGCAAATGCCTTGTAACGATTGCGGATAAAGCGAAAAGCTCGGACTATTTTTCTGCGGTTGTGCTCACGGACGGCGGGGATGAAGTCATTCAAAATCCGAAGCTGTCCGATATGCCGCTGTATGTCACCAGCGTAGGTCGCGATCCGGATTCCTGGAACGATTTGGCCGTGGCTCAAGTCGATGCCCCGGCTATTGTCGAGCAGAGCGGCGCCTTCGAGGTCTCCACCGATATCCTGGCGCGTTTTACCTCGAGGGACTTTGTTTTGAACGTCCCGATGGTTCGCGTCCAACTCGAAGCGGACCGCCAGGGCGAATGGCAGGTGATTGAATCCAAGTATGTTCAATCCGATGCCTCGAAATCGCGGGTGAAGTTTTCGCTGAAAGCACCGTCTGAGCCGGGTTTGAAGACGTATCGCGTCCAGGTGGAAAACATCGAGGGGGAACTGTCACCTCTGAATAACGTCAGGCAATTCAATGTCGATGTCCGTACGGACACGCTGCACGTCTTGTTCTTTGCCCAGGAATTAGGCTGGGACTTCAGCATGATACGCAAGGAGCTGGCGCGCGATCCGTCGGTGGAGTTAACGTCTCTGTTCCGCGTGAGTGCGCAGCGATTCGTCGTCCAGGGCAGCCGTCAAAAGGGGGATGAACAGCTTGAAGCGGGTTTCCCCGCGTCCAAAGAAGTACTCGATTTGTTTAAATGCGTCATCGTCGGCTCCTTCGGGGCTTCGCAATGGACGGAGGAGCAGTTCAAGGCGCTGCTGGACTACGTACGGGATGGCGGAGCCGTGGTGTTTTTAGGGGGCGAGAGTTCCTTCGGAAGCGGTGGTTACGACCGAACGGCGATCGAGCCGCTTTTCCCCTGGCGGCTGAGCGGCGCCCAATCCACATTCCAAATCGGTCAATTTGCCGTCAGCGTTCCGGCGATGGCTTTAAGCAACAGTATCGTTGAAGAAACAGCGAAGATTATCTCTTCGCTGGATAGCGTCACCGTCGAAAGTGTCAACGTCGAAGGCCCGCTTAAAAGCGGGGCCGTCGCACTGTTGGAAGCTTCGGTATCCGGGCGATCCGTACCGCTGGTTGCGATACAGCGCTACGGCCAGGGGCAGGTCATGGCCGTGGCGACCAATACCCTCTGGAAATGGTGCCGGGCTTCGGAGGAATTGAGCGAGGCTTACGGCGCCTTCTGGCGGCAGACGGCCAAGAACATGACGGACTGGGAGGAAGGGCAACGATTTATTGCCGTCAAATGGGACCAGGAAAAGTACAATCCCGGTGAAGATGCCCTGGCGACGATTAGCGTGGCCGGGCGTCACGATACCGGCCAGCTTCGGCTCAAAGCACAGATGAATCTCGACGGCCAGGCAACACCGATATCCGTCGAGCCTGTCATGGGCCGCACAAATACGTTCACGGCGAAATTGAATTTCTCCCGAAGTGCTCAATATCTTTTCGAATTGGATGCTCTGGAGGGCGATCAGGTGCTGGAATCCTACGAGAAAACCATCCTCGTAGGAACCGGATTGAACGAGGGCGCGAATCTGGAGGTCGATCATGCGTTTCTCAATAGTTTAGCGGCTCAGGCGGGCGGAAGATATTTCCGCGAGGGCGAATTCGAGAACCTGATCGGAACACTGAGAAGCCGGATTCTCGGCCGGGTTGTCAGTATGGAAATCCCCTTGATCGAAGATAAATGTATTTATATTTTTATTTTTATTGGTATCCTGATTTTGGAATGGATCGTTCGCCGGAGAATGAATCTTTTATAAACTTGAAGAAATTGATTCTCATTGTCATCCCTGCGAAAGCAGGGATCCAGAAATGTAACGACTGAAATGGATTCCCGCTTTCGCGGGAATGACAGATGGGTATATTAGCAATGGATCGAATACAGTGAGTAGAAAAAAGAGTAATTCGTTTTATATCAGATGGCTGGTAATCTCGATCTTGCTCGTTGTTTTAACTCAGCCGAGCATGGTTTGTGCTTCTATACGAAAAGCAGCAGTCTATTTCTCCGACGGAAAAGTGCTGACCGGTAAAATCGCCCTGACGTCGGGACGCCAATTCAAGCTGAATATCCCGGAAGGCGGCACGCTCAAGACGAGTGATATGGTCACGGGCGAAGACGTCCCATACGGCAAGGTCCGGCAGTTCACTTTCGATCCCGTTAAAGAGATGCGGTTCTTCCCCGAAAAGGAAGAAATGCGCCAGGATTGGAAGTTCGTCGAGACGACGAAATACGACGAGAAAACGGGGGTTGCCGATTATACGCCGGCGAAAAAGGAATTTTGGGGCAAGGTCTATCCGATCCGGTATCTCGCTTCGGAGGTTATCTTCAATAGCGGCCAAACACTCGAGGGACATCTCTACAGCGTGTCAATCTATCTTGAGATCGAGAAGAAGACCCATCGAATTATTCTCCGAAGCAAGCAACGCGGTGAAAAAGGTTCCACGATGGAGGACTTGATTTACGTCACAAAAATCAAGATGCTGGACGAAGGCCAAACCATCGCTGCGGACGTCACCGTGAAATTCGCCGGGATGACCTTCGGGCCGGAAGACGACGTTCAGGCGGTCACGCGGGAATCGCTGACCCCCGTGCCGACCGAACGCGGAGAGCAGCCGGATACCTTCGTTGTGAAATCCGCTTTCGGTGAAGACTTTTACCTGGCGGCCAAAAAGGACGGCAAGTATCTCGTCGGCTGGCCTCAGCCGCAAGATCAACAACTCTTTGCCCTTGCCGAGGATTACGTCAAACGCCAGCGGGATTTCTATAACGATAAGAAATTGTTGGGCGTGATGAAGAGCAAAGACGGGCGGGAAGTCCTGACGCTGCTGAATCTTCGACGCCGATACGCTCCGACGAACTTCGGCGAGATCGGCGGGGAATGGGACAAGGAACGGGGCTGTATTGTCGAGCCGTGGCGGCTGAGCATCTGGCGGTGGAAATACAACGAGGCGGATCGGGAATTATTGCTATCGTCTCGCGGAACGTTCTTCCGCGTGATCTTTTTGCCGGACGATCCGACGCCGGAAGCAATTGTCTGTGAAGACCTTTGGCGCATGCAGAGTGATAAGGATACGGTCTTTGTGGGAGTATCTGTGAAACGAGATTTTCTAAAATAATATATGCCTAACCTTCAATTTTTCAGAACTCAGGCAAAGTATCAATATGAGAGCAAAATCATGAATCATAACGATCATATTCACCAACTTATCCTCGATGTCCGCAAGCTGATACTCACGAGCCAATTGGTCTGGGGCGTCGTGGTTTGGGCGACAGTGACTCTGGGCATGTGGTTTGTCCTTTTTATGATCGACAATCTCCTTCATCTGCCCGAGGGAATACGACTGGCTTTTTCACTGGGCGGGCTTGGGATTATGGCGTTCGAGTTTTGGCAGTTTATTTTGCGACCGTTGATTCGCCAGGAAAATATCGAAGCAACGACTTTATTTTTAGAGCGGCGGTTCTCCATTCCCGAGAATATTTTAATCAACGCCCTATGCTTCGAGTCCGCTCCCATAAAAAGGGGTCAGGAGCCTTTTATTCGGGAGACGATTAATGCGGGAACGTCCATGATCGCCGACGCCGATGTGAAAGAATTATGGCAGCTCAAGCGGTTGCGGAAATGGCTCACGGCGCTGATCATTATTTGTATTTTGTGGAGTATTTACGGCATTGCCCAGGGACGCGGAGCGGTGAACGCCTTGTTGCGATATATCAATCCGCTCGGCGATGTCCCTCCCATTGGATCGATCGTTCTGGACGTCACACCCGGCCAGGACGTCGTTATCGCCGAGGGCGATGATCTAAAGGTGCGCGTGCGGGTGAAAGGTCTTAAAGGGGATCGAACGCTTTTAACGTATCCCGAAATTGCCTCGAAGCGGGGCGCCGATATCGTAAGTAATGATAAAGGTGACAACAAGGTTGCGTCGATGCAATTGTCGAGCGAAGGCGAGCATCAATACGAGTATTCATTCGATTCCGTGGCCGAATCGTTTGCCTTTCGCGTCTTTGCCGCCGATACCTATACCGAAAGTATCAAGGTCGCAGTTAATAAGCTTCCTCGCATCAAGGAATCGCAATTTCATATCCTCGCGCCCTCCTATACCGGCGCCGAACGCATCAGCACGCTCGGTCCGCCCGAAGCCTTGTCCGGTCCGGCCGGTTCTCAAGTGGCTATTGAGGTGAAGCTGGACAAGAACGCCGACGAACTCTGGTATAAGGATTCGGGGGATTGGAAACCCTTCGAGAAACACGGCGATGTGTGGACGACCAAGACAACGTTGCAACAAGCGGATTCCTATCAGATCGAGGTCAAGGCGCCGGGATTCGACCGGCGGATCAAGATCGCCGAAGGGCCGATCTTTGTCCAGCAAGACCAGCGGCCGGAGGTGGAATTCGTCACCTCCGATCTGAATCCCCACGTCAATCTCGGCGAAAGACTCCGGCTCGATGTACAGGCGTACGACGATTTCGGGGCCAAACGGATTTATGTTACGCAAAAGTCGGCGCGCACCGATAGCGCCGAGGAAACCGTTCAGAGTTGGGAGTATGAAGGGCCTCCCGGTCAGAAAGAAGCCCGTGAGAGTGTGTTTCTGTCGATTGACGCCAGCCGGTTCAAACCGGGAGGTAGTTATGTTCTTCAAGCTCACTGCGAAGATTTCAGCCCGGCGGGAAATACCGGTCAGTCGAAACCGCTCACGCTTCAGGTCCGCTCGCTCGATGAGATGACGCTGTCCGAGGACGATCCGAACAGCGACGCCTTTGCCGAATTGGACAAAGCGATCCAGGCCCAGCAGACCGCCTTAGGTGTTACCGTGAATCTCATGGCTAATCTCGACGACGTCGTCGATGCAAATCGCACCCAGGCGGAGAATCTTTCATCTGTGAAGAATCATCTTTCGCAGATGAAACAAAAGCAGGAGAAGGTCGGCGCCCACATGACCCAGGCGCAGAAAGTATCCGTTGAGCCGAAGCCGGAATTTGTGAATGAGTTGATCGAGCTGCGGGACAACGAGCACAAGAGAATTCTGGAACGCATCGACGAAGCGGGGCAGGTAGAGACGGTTGATAATAAGTCAATCTCACATTCTCTCAACTCGGTCGAAAAGCAACAGACTTATCTGCTCGATCAGTTGCTCGCACTGAAAGGCATCGTCGCCAAGAAGAGCCAAATCGAGGCCGAGCAAGCCATGGCCGAGCTTCTCGGTGAAAAGGAAGAAACCCTCACTCCGAGCCTGGAAGAAACGCTGGAGAATACCGCCAAAGAAGTGGAGGAATTCATCCAGCAGCAGAAGGCGATTATGGATAAACGCCAGATGATTCAGGACAAACCGCCGGAGGATTTCACGGAAGAGGATGAGGAGATGCTGGAAGATTTAGCCATCGACCAGTCCAAACTGGCCGAGGTCCTGGACAATGTGGTCAGTGATCTGAGTAATATGAATCTACTCGACTTCGGTGATAGTCAAATGACCGAGTCGATGAAGAGCATCTACGAAGAGGCGGAGGAATTGGCGGATAAGGCCGAGGACGCCGCCGAGATGCGCGAGGCCCGGCAGGATGCGTACCGGCTGGAGACCGAAGCGGTCGAGATGGCGGAAGAGCTGTTGATCAACTGCGAAGCGACGCTCGGATTTCGGGATAACATTCAGTTTGTCGCCGAGATTCCCGAGGATGAGCAACTGGTCGCGCCGCTGGCGGAACTTCCGGCGGAGTTGGAAGATCTGGTCGGCGATTTAATCACGCAGGAAGAAGAGATGCGGCCGGAGGTTGAGAATATCGGCAGCTATTTGAATTCGCTGGACCATACCGCCGGGCCGGTGGCGGATGGGACGATTAGCAGCACCAGCGCTAAAGGTAAGACGGGCGATCAGAGACCGGAAGATAACGTGCTCGAAGGTCGAAGCGGGGCGGGCCGGAGCGGCATGTCCGACGGGCAGCTTGTCGAACCGGTAGCCAAAGACCTCGATCAGAACGAGTACGGCCTTCGGGAGCGTGTATCGAATACGCCGCTCGAAAGCGGCCAGGTCGAGGACCAGGACGTCGGGGCGGCAACGGGCGGAACCGGTCTGGGCAAGACAACGGACGGGACGACGCAGTTTGGCATGGGCGGAAAACTCCCGCCGAAGGTGTTGGAGATGATGAAAGAAGCATTGGAGAACCAGCAAACTATCCGCCACTCCTCGGAAGAAGTCATGGCCCAGCTTAAACGTTACAATCTCTCGGTGTCGGACCTGGAGGTTTCGATTGAAGCTATGAAGCGGGTGGAACAGTCCATCCGAACGGCGGACGGAATCGGCATCAGGAGCGCCTACGACGAGACCGTCAACACGTTAAGAAAATCGCACGGCGCCGTCGGCAAGCAGGTTTCCACACAATACACGACGGACAAAGCCCTGATGAGAAAGATCGAGAAGATCATCTCCCGGAAAAAGTCACAGAATTACAAAGGGTACGATCAGATGATCAGTGCCTATTTTGAAGCCCTGGCGCGAACGGAGAGCCCGGGCGAACCAGTGCAGGAAAAATGAGATTGTTTAATTTTACCATTTGTAGGGTGTGCAACTTGTTGCACACACGGTTTTTAATAACACTGTTTCTCGTTGCCAGTGTGCAAGCCGGGGATGCTCCCACTTCATCCAATTGGCACGTGAAAAACGCTCCGGTTCGTTTTCGTATCGAAAAGGACGACGATCGATCCCTCATTCCGGAAGTATCACTTCTTGACTTAACATCCGACATAAAATCGGAGTCGGTGCAAAACTGGATCAAGGAAAACCGCTGGAGCGAAAAGCGTCAATTCCAGGGCAAGCTCTGCCAGAACTGTTTACCCGCCTTCGGCTCGAATGGATTCAAGTGTAACCTCAACCGGGACTTTACACATTTCGTGGCCCGGGCGGGGATTTACGACAGTACCGATCCCAATACAGTGCTCCATTTCGAAGTCTATGCCGACGAAAGGCGCATCTTCAGATCGAAATCGATCACCCGGCGAAATCCCATAGTCGAAGTCAACGCCGGAATACCACCCCGGAGCAAAGAGCTCAAGCTCGTCGTCGTGACGGATGAAGGGCGATTTCGCAATCGGGCCCGGTGGATCGATCCCGGATTTTTGTCACGCGGTCATTACCCGTCGGTTTCTTTCGCACGCATCTATGCGCCCGGCTATGATGTCTCGAACTTCATTCCGGAGGTGTACGCAACGACCAGCGGCGACAAAGTCAAAAGCCGGATCTTTTCCGCGGCGCCGGGCGAGGCGATGGAGATTCTTTTCGAGAGCCCCGTGGGTAATCCGAGCTATTTGGTCTATTTAGTGCCGAAGGGACGGGGCGGTGAATCGAATTCCTCGTGGCAGCCTGAAGCCGGGCTTGTGCTTGAGACAAGATGGAGCCGGAAAGGTTTGAAAGATTCTGACAGGCTACCCCAATTGAAAGCGATTTTCGATCACGCAAAGCCGGTCGGCCGGAGCTTTGTGGATGATATTCAGCAAACGTTTCCAATCCATATACCGGCTGAATATGACGGCGGCGCGCCTTTGGAAAAAGGGGGCTATGGTTTCTATCGCTACTCCGGTTGTATCGATGTGCCCAAAAAGGGCAGTTACACCTTTGCCACGATTTCAAATCGGGATTCCTATATTACAATTGACGGCAAGGAAGTGGTCGGCTGGCCTGGAAAGCACGACTACCACGAGGGGCGTCGCGGCGAGAAAAAGGGCTCGATTTCGCTGGAACCGGGCGTCCATAAGCTGGAATACTACAATTATCACCACTGGGGAGAAATGTTTACCGTGGCGGTGTGGAAAAAGCCCGGCGAGGAATTGAGATCGATGTCGAGGACGGATTTTATTCCTCTCGGTTGGTATAAGACGACCTCCGCCGAATTCAAGAACTCGGATAAGGCATACGCCGCGTTCGAATGGTCCGTCGTCGATGCTTTCCGTCTCGAACAATTTGGGCCTTCGTTTGTGACGATGCGATTCAAGCCCATCCGGCCGGAGCGGCTGACGCGATATGATTATCGCTGGACGTTTGACGATGGAACCGTCGCGACGGAGGAGATCGTCGATCATGTATTTCTGCGACCGGCCATACGAAACGTCAAACTCGACCTGTCATTGGCGGGGGAGCACCTGGCGAGCACGACCCACGACGTCCACGTCCATCCCGCCTGGGATCAATGCCTGACGTACATCGACAACATCGACGACTATGACAACGTCATCAAGCAGCGTGCCCTCGATAAGGCTCCGCCCGATGATCTTGTGAATCTGTATGCCTTAGCCCAGGATGCGGAGCGTCCCGACTGGAAGAACCGGGCGGCGACCGTCTTAGCCGAGCACGTGGATCGATTGGTACGGGAATCCGAGAACACGGATTTTATTTTTGATTTCGGTCAATCTCTTTGTTCACCGGGGCTGAAGGAATATGACAAAGCCCTCAGACTCTTCACCCAACTTTTGGATAAATCCGGCGTGGATCAGCGCACAACCCGACGATCGGCTATCTGTTTAGCGGAAGTCCTCATTACGTATTTCGGACGAAATGAAGAGGCGTTGAAGCTGCTCGATCAACTCCAGATACAAAATGATTCGTCCGACTGGCAACGCCGGGCCATCATCGCCAAGGCCCAGGCCATGTTAGCACTCGGACAAAGGATAGAGGCGATTGATCTGGTTCAATCACTCGGCGGATCGTCCAATCCCGCGGACGCCGCAAAGCAAACCATCAAACACGCCGGCTTAATGCGTCATGCCCGGTTTCTTATGGGAATCGAGGACGATCCAAACCAGTTGGATCACGCAATGGCCAATCTCGAAACGATCATCGCCGAGGACCCGATGAAGGTTTTCTCGCCGACCCTGAATCTTATCAAGCTCGACGTTCATTTAGCCCGAGACGAATTCCAGGCGGCGTATCACGTAACCGAGCGGCTCAGACAGTTGCAGTTAAACGATTTTGATATCGCCCAGGTTCTCGCCCGTCAGGTCATCGCCTTATGCGGCCTGAAAGACTTAAACAAAGCCAAATCCACCTACGCCATACTCAATAAAGACTATCCCTATAGCCCAGCCGTCACCCAAGCCCGGCAAGCCATCATCCAGGCAATTGCACAAAAATAGAATCCTTGCCAATGGTGTAAAACTGCGGGGGAACACTGTTCAAGTGAGAAATCCTAAGTACGAAACACGAAATCCTAAACAAATCCGAATCTCAAATGACGAAAATCCCAAACATGTGCCGAAGTTCCATACAGCAAAAATGTGTGTTTTTGCACGAGCATACAAATCTGTTATAATTGCCAACAGGCAAACGTCAAATTTTTAGATCTGATATGGGGCCGTTATGATGAATATCCCCGACGATGTGATCGATAGGATGACTCAGCGAATTGTTCGCGAGGTCCATCCCCAGAGGATTTTTCTGTTCGGTTCCCGTGCTCGTGGTCAGGCGAATGAACACTCGGATGTGGACTTTTTGGTAGAGGAACCTGAGCCTTTCGGTCCGAACCGCCCCGCGCCGGGATTTCCTGACAACGGCAAATGGAACATCCGCTGGGAAGGCCTCCGCAAGATGCCGTAGTTAGTGTCGAGGGCATCCTGCCCTCGCGTGTCGCGGGCGTCTCGCCCGCGTTTGAGAAGCTTACAACTTTGATAGGTCTCGTGGAAAACAGCCATCCCCATCCCGATAACGACCATCGGGATGAGGCTGCCACCCATCGTTTGTAGTGTGCCCGTAAGGGCATTTAAAAGAAACGCCTCACGGCGTCACTACAAACAGTTCGTAGGTTGGGCAACCCATTCGGCTGCGCTCAGGGCATGCTTGTTGCCCATGCGGTCGATTCTAAGCACGGCCGCAGTTCGTACCACCTCAATTCAACATTAGCAAGTCACGATAGATGTCTGAACAACAGAACGAAACAGGTAAAGCATCCTCAGATTTCAACGCGTCGGTAAGAGATAAAAATAAGGGTTCATCCGAATAATGCGTAGGTATCCTTGCATAAAAAAAGACATGGCTTTACACTTCATGGAAAAATCCGAAAGGCAAAACC
>JAFGTG010000317.1 GCA_016934255.1 Sedimentisphaerales bacterium | reverse complement strand
ATAATCGTGTCCTTGTCCATAAAAATCTTATCGGACAAAAACAACGTTTTAATCCAATTATCTTAAATTACTGTGAATGGTTACCAAATTTTTAGATGGTGTTTCATCCAAAGCTATTCACCTTATCGGGAGTGGGCATACAGGCCTTAATGGGGGGCATGTGTTATTGCCATTTATTGCTCTGAATGAATATCCCGCTTTTACTGTATCCCTGTGGGTTAACCATCAAGGCCATACAAGCATACATGGCGAAGGCTTCATAAGATATGGTGGCACAATTGATCCCACTGGAATAGGACAACACGTTAGTATTCAATATCAGATTCCTTCAGGTAGTACCGTTGAGAACAGCCATTTGAGCTTTAGTGTTGGAGGACACACACCGGCAGGTTACACAGGCGGAAGTGTTAGTATGGTATATACAAGTGATTTCATCAAAAACTGGCAGCACCTCGTTTTGCGTGCAGACAATGGATTATTAACTGGTTTTGTGAATGGTCAATCAATTGGTACAGATTACTATACACTAAACCCGATGGAACGGCAGGATGCAGGGCTGGGCGTATCCTTTTTTAATTCCGGAGGTACAACATCTAATCGTTTTATAGGGATGATCGATGATGTCCGTATCTACAACAGGGCTTTGGATCAATCAGAAATTTCTGAGTTATACAATTTTAATCCTGTTCCCGTTCCCGGCGCTTTTCTACTTGGTAGTCTTGGTTTGGCTTTTTCCGGTTGGAAGTTGCGCAGACGTGGAGCGATTTAATTGGTCGTTAGTGAATAGTATTTGGTGTTTGGCCAGCAGTCCATTAAAAACCGTTCGGGTAAATACAAAGGGCTGCAAATTCACGGTTTGTGGCCCTATTGTTCCAGATCACTTAAAACATTATGAATCAGTGGTTCGAGCTTGGGGATACGTTCTTTGACGGTTTTCCAGACGATCTCCATATCGACGCCGAAGTAGAAGTGAATCAATTTATCTCGCATACCGGCCATATCCGACCAGGGTATCTCAGGATATTTCTTTCTGATTGATGGGGGTAGCTGTTTGACTGCTTCACCCACAATTTCCAGCTCTCTTACGACAGCGCTTGTTGTCTTTCGGTCATCTATGAATTCATCATAAGAAAGTCCCTCAAGGAACTGACAGGCATTACGGAAGGCTTGGAGAATATCGCTCAAATAAACGCTGTAATCACGTTTCATATATAAACAACCTCGTTTAATATCGCGTCTTTGAATTCGGGCCGTAGGGCTTTTTGGGAAACCAAGTCGATTTTTGCACCTGTTTGTTCCGACAGATATCTTTCCAAGGCCACGAAATCAAGCAAATCTACTCCTCGAGAGAATTCCACCAAAATATCGACGTCGCTCGATCTGCGAATTGCCCCGTTGACAATCGATCCAAAAATTCCTATCCGTTTGACTTTGAATCTACGGCTGAGAGTTGGCTTTAATTTCTTTAGGTTCTCTTGCATAAAACTCAGACTCAAACTTCTATTTGGTCTTTTCATGTTGCGACTCATTCTATATCCTTGCTTATCCTTTTAACACGTTATTCAGATCATCGGATGTATTTATCTGCGCCGCTGGTTTTGAGGATTTGGGAATTGGGGGGGGGCGTCATGAGGATGGCTTCGATCCCGGGGAGCGTTTCGATAAGGGCCAGGCCCTTTTCGGGACCCATGACGCTGACCGACGTCGCCAGGGCGTCGGCGTCCGTGGCGTTCTCGGAGATGATCGTCACGCTCGAGAGGCCCTCGACGCTCGTGCCGGTCTTGCGGTTCATAATGTGGCTGTACCGTTTGCCGTCGATGATGACGAATTGCTCATAGTCCCCGCTGGTGGCGACTGCGGCATTTTTAACTCTCAACGTTAAGACAAGCCCGCCGCCGTTGAACCCCTCCCCCCCCGAGTTCGGATCTTGAAGACCGATAAGCCAATGGTCTCGCCCTTCCGGCGGCTCACCGAAACACCGCACGTCGCCGCCGATATTCACCATCACTCCGACGGCTCCGCGTCGCCGGGCGGCCTCGACAGCCTTGTCCACGCCATAGCCTTTCGCTATCCCGCCCAGGTCCAGCCGCATCCCGTCGTCGGCCAATCGCACGGTCTGGTTCTCGGTATCCAGGATCAGCTTCTCGAAACCGACCTTTGTTTTGGCTTGTTCGATTTGCTCTTGAGTCGGGGCGACGTGTTTTTTTTGGGTTTTGTGGAATATATCGACTAATGGCCCGATCGTGATGTCGAAGGCGCCGTCCGTCAATTGGCTGAATGCCATGCTTTTTTGCAAGACCTCGAAGGTGGATTCGCTGACCCGGACCGCTTGTTGAGCGGCCTTTTTATTCACTAAGCTGATCTCCGAATCGTCTTTGTAATCGCTCATCAGCTCGTCCACCTTGCGGATCTCGGCAAGGCCGGCTTCGACGCATCGGGTGCCGGTGTCGGCGTTTTTGGCAACGACGATGATCCGGACGAACGTCCCCATGACAGTTTGGACACCGCTATCGGCCTTGATCCGCTTCTTTCCGGCGAGGCAAAAATACGACCCGGCCGCCAGAGAAAGGCATAAAATAATAGCTACAATCCGCCCGGTTTTCCTGTTCATAAAACTCTTTCCGACAATCAATAGAAATTCATCTGAGTTGAATTTATAATGCTCCTATGAGTGAATGCCAAGTGAAAATATTAAATGAGCGCATCGAACGGGAATTTTTGCCCTTCGTTCGCCAGCCGGGCCGGTATATCGGCGGCGAGATCAACCAGGTCAAAAAAGACTTAACGCAATGCGATTTGACGGTCGCATTATGCTTTCCCGATGTGTATGAAGTCGCCATGTCAAATACAGGACTGGCAATCCTTTACGATTGTCTGAACACGCTCGATGGTGTCGCCGCCGAGCGGGTTTTCGCCCCGTGGCTCGATGCGGAGAAGGTTCTTCGTGAGAAAAAGATTCCCTTATTCAGCCTGGAGTCCCGGATGTTGCTGAAAAGCTTCGATATCGTCGGATTCAGCCTGACGAACGAGCTATGTTATACCAACGTGCTCAATATGCTGGACTTGGCCGGCATAGATGTCCGGAGCCGCGACCGTGGTGAGGGCGACCCGTTGGTCATTGCTGGCGGCGGAATGGCCAACTGTTGCGAGCCGATAGCGGCATTTATCGACATGTTCGTCTTGGGCGAAGGCGAGGAGGCCGTGTTCGAGTTGGTAGAATTGATTCGGACTCAAAAGAAAGCCGGGGCGACGAAAAAGGAAACACTGTCATTGATTGCGGAGAAATTTGACTGGGCGTACGTCCCCGAATTCCATACAGGAGGAAAGCTTCAAAACGCAGTGGTTAAGGATTTTGAGAATGCTCCGGTGCCGCTCCGTCCTATCGTTCCATTTGTCCAAGCCGTGCACGAGCGAGTCAGTGTCGAGATTATGCGCGGCTGTCCCGGGAGATGCCGCTTTTGCCAGGCGAGCTTTTGCCGAAGGCCGATTCGCTATCGTAGTGTCGAGAAGATCATCGAGATCGCCAAGGCATCCTATCATTCGACGGGTTTCGATACGGTTAGCCTGCTGAGCCTATCGAGCGCCGATTACCCGAATCTTGAAGAATTGGTGGCCGGACTGCATGACTATTTCCACGACAAGCATGTCGGCCTCTCGCTGCCGAGCCTGCGCGTCGATCAACAATTGAAGTTACTGCCAAGACTGCTGACTTCGGTCCGAAAAGGCGGTTTGACCATCGCCGTCGAGGCCGCCAGCGAACAATTACGACGGATCGTCAACAAGCCGCTCAAGGATGAGGATTTATTCCCGGCGGTCGAGGCGGCGTACCGGGCCGGCTGGCAAAAGCTCAAGCTCTACTTTATGGTCGGCCTGCCCGGCGAGACCTTAGACGATGTCGCACGCATCGTTAAATTATCGTACGATTTGGCGAAACTGCGAAAAACGGTGGACGGAAAAACGGGCCAGATCAACGTTGCGATAAGCTGGTTCGTCCCCAAGCCGCACACACCGTTCGGCTGGCTGGGCCAGAAGCCGAAGTCTTATTTCCAGGAGGCCCGGTCCCTAATCCTCGATGAGAAACGGAAACTGCGTGCCAAATTCTTACAATTTAAATTCCACAACATCGAGCGCAGCGTCTTGGAATCGGCCATCGGCCGGGGGGACAAAAATCTGTGCGATGTCATTGAAGGTGCCTGGCGGGCCGGCGCAAAATTCGACCTCTGGGACGAATGTTTCGATTTCACGATATGGCAACAAGCCTTTGAAAATTCCGCCTTAAATTTCGATAAACTGGCTCAACGACAATTCGGTTCCAATGAAATTCTTCCCTGGGACCATTTAGGAGGGCCAGATAAAAAGTACCTTTTGGGACATTTGGAGGACACAAACACAAAAATTGAAAATGTATTGTGAATCGGCGAATTTAATGGATTGAAGGGAGTTATTATGAGAGCACCGCATTACACTCAACGTGTTCGGACGTTTGTTTCATTCCTTAGTCTGATAGTTCTTACCAGTGTCTCTATTGGATATTCCCAGTCGGATAACATTGAGATACGGTTGGCTGATGATGTAGTGGTGAGGAAACTGGCTGAGGGGGTTTGGCTGCATACGACATATTACGACCTTGCGAATTATAAGAATGTTCCGGCCAATGGGTTGATTGTGATTGATGGGCAATACGCCGTTATGATCGATCTACCCTGGACAGATGCGCAGGCAGGAGTGCTGTTTGACTGGGTGGCCCGCGAGCAGAAAGCGGCGATTCGAAAGGTGGTACCCACGCATTTTCATATCGACTGCGCCGGGGGGCTGGCCGAGGCGCATCGGCGAGGCGCGGAGTCCTTTGCCTTGAAAAAGACGGTTGAGCTATTGAAAAAAGAGAATAAACCGGTTCCTCAGAATTGGTTCACCGAGAAGATGTCCCTGAGTTGCGGGCAATTGTGCGTCGAACTGGCCTTTTTGGGTGGGGGACATACGGTTGATAATATCGTGGCCTGGATCCCGTCGAAAAAGATATTGTTTGCCGGCTGCTTGGTTAAATCGCTGAACGCGAAGAATATCGGTAACATCGAAGACGCCGACCTGGACGCTTATCCCACAACGCTCAGGAAGGTTAAGGAAACGTTTTCGAACGCGAAGATCGTCATCCCCGGCCACGGCCGTCCCGGCGGGCTCGACCTGATCGATCATACCATTAAACTCTGTAATAATAGGTAGCTCGTAGGGTGTGCAACTTTGTAGCACACGCGGTTTTCAAAGATTTGATATGAGTGATTTGATAATCCGACAATACGATGCCGCAGATCGGGACGACGTGATTGAATTGTGGCAGCAATGCGGACTGGTGGCTCCGCAGAACGATCCGGGACGGGACATCGAGAGGAAACTGAAGGTAAATCCGGAATGGTTTCTTGTCAGTGAACTTGACGGTCACATTGTCGCGACGTGTATGGCGGGTTACGAAGGCCATCGGGGCTGGATCAACTATCTGGTGGTCGCGCCATCGTATCGGCGCCGAGGTTATGCTACATTGCTTATGCGGAAGGCCGAAAATATCTTGCGCCGGGCCGGCTGTCCGAAAATTAACCTTCAAATCCGGACATCGAATTCCAAGGTTATTGAATTCTATCGAGCCATCGGGTACAGTATCGACGATGTTGTGAGTATGGGTAAACGCCTCGAGCAGGATCGGCAATAACCTGCGGAAGTGTGACTTCATGAGTGGAGAAATCATGGATAACCTGGACAGCTTTAATACTCAGAGGCTTCATATAGAACGATTGCGGGAAGAGCATAATGAGTCCATCCATCGCATGCACCTGGATGAACGCGTCATGGCCCATCTCGGCGGTCCGCGTTCGTCTGAGCAAACGTCGGACTATATGAAACAAAATCTGGCCCACTGGGAGCAACATGGATACGGGATATGGATACTTCGGGATCGGAGCACGGGACATTTTGTCGGCCGGGGTGGACTTCGCAATGTGGTGTTGAGAGAAAAAAATGAGGTGGAAGTGGCGTATGGCTTGATGCCCGATTTTTGGAATAAGGGATTGGCGACGGAGTTTGTTAAGGCCGTTGTACGGATCGCATTTTCTAAGATCGGGCTTTCGAGTCTGGCGTGTGTCACGCAACGAGAGAATCTGGCGTCTTTGCGTGTCCTGAAGAAAACGGATTTTCATTTCGAGGGTGACGTTGTGTATAAGGGAACGCCGAGTTTGCTCTTTCGGCGAGGCATCTCGCGAGAACTCTGTCCGGAGAGTTGGACGGAAGCGGGATTGGTTGCGGAAGAAGTATTCGCCGAGGCTCAGATTCAAAAGGTCGAGGACCTGGCCTATGAGATATGGAACGAGCATTTCACGCCGATCATCGGCAAGGCCCAGGTGGATTACATGCTCGAAAAGTTCCAGTCGGTGAAGGCTATCGCCGGGCAAATCGAGCAGGGCTTTCAGTATTATCTGCTGAGGACGGATGAGGGCTTTTTCGGATACACGGGTATTCAACAGAAAGACGATGAGCTTTTTCTGAGCAAGCTCTATATTAAATCCTCTGAGCGAGGAAAAGGCTATGGTCGAAAAGTCGTTCAATTTCTCGAAGGGATGGCAAGAGATCAAGGGTTAGAAAAAATTACACTGACCGTGAACAAGAATAATCAGGACACGATCAAGGCGTATGAAAAATTCGGCTTTGTGGTTATGGGCCCTATTGTTCAGGACATCGGCGGGGGTTTCGTTATGGACGATTATCAAATGGCGAAGCCAATCGAATTGTGAAAGCTGGGCGATCCGTATTTTGTGAAGTCAAGTGAGCATATTGAAGTTAAAATCAGGTTATCAGAGTATCAGGAAATCAGGGAGTGGGTATCAGGACATCAGGCAACAGGCGGTTTACGGGTATGACCTTCCCGGTAACCTGATTTCCTGATATCCACATCCTGATAACCGGATAACCTGATGTCCTTTCTTGTGATTCGAAAGAAATATTAATATATGTCGTCAGAAGCAATGAGTCCAATCCAGAGCATGTTTGCGGAAGTGCCCGCGACGTACGAACTGGTGAACCATGTCTTGACGTTCGGGCTAGACGTCCTCTGGCGAAGAAAAGCCGTACGGATCGCCGCACAGGCGGGGGGGACGAAGTGGATCGATATGTGTACCGGGACCGGGGAGGTGGCGATGTATCTGAGCCGGCTG
This sequence comes from Sedimentisphaerales bacterium, assembly GCA_016934255.1. Taxonomy (GTDB): domain Bacteria; phylum Planctomycetota; class Phycisphaerae; order Sedimentisphaerales; family Anaerobacaceae; genus JAFGTG01. The sequence continues at coordinate 8,090 of JAFGTG010000317.1, read as the reverse complement.
GCGCCGGTGGGGACGGAAATATATGCGGTTGATTTTTGCGAGTCCATGATGGAAAAGGCGCGCCGAAAGCCTCGCGCCAAGAGTATCCGCTTTGTCGTTGCCGATATCAAAGCCCTGCCGTTCGAGGACGAGACGTTCGATTTGGTTACCATGGCGTTCGCTACGCGCAGCATTAACGTGAATGAAGAAATACTGATCCAAAGCTTTGCCGAATACTGCCGGGTGTTGAAGCGGGGCGGGCGCTTTGTCAACCTGGAGACGAGCCGACCGCCATTTTGGCCGATTCGAAAGTATTTCGACTTTCATGTGAAGCTTTTCGTCGAGCAGATCGGGGGACGCATCTCCGGCAGCCGGAACGCGTATGGCTTTCTGGCGAGAACGATCCCCCGTTTTTATACGGCGGAAGCGTTAGCCGGGATTATGCGGCAGGCCGGTTTTGAAGAGGTTACGTTCAAGCGGCTTTTATTCGGAGCGGCCGCGATTCATCAGGCGGTGAAACGATGACATGTTTTTTACGGTTGAAAGATGAAAAATTTGACGTGCCCGAAATGTGAGACGTCGCTAAAGAAGACCGTGACCGAGAAAGGTATGCTATGGCTTTGTGAAACATGCGCAGGGGTTGCGGTGAATGTGGCCGTGTTGCGGAGGTACATCGATGTTAAGGTGGTTAAAGAATTCTGGTTCAAAGCGACAAATGAAGGTCGGCCATCGGAGAGAAAGTGTCCGAGTTGTATGCAAAAATTGAATGAATTCACGGTCGGCGAATATAATCGAAAGGCCCAGCTTGATCTTTGTAAAATGTGTCAGTTGGTCTGGTTCGACCGGAATGAACTGGAGATGTTTCAAAGTGTTAAGACATTAGAACCGGATGCAAAACCGCATGTCACGACGCCCGGAACAGGAATTCAAACTCCGTATGTATATGAAAACGAACCGGTCGGGAATATTGCGTATCTCTTTTTGGAGGCGTTGGGCGAAACGATTCATTGGTTTCTGACGCGAAGATAATTACGAGAATTTATAATAGCCTAATCCTTCTAAGGAGTGACAATGAAAGCGAAAGAGCTATGTGAAGACATCCGCCGTTTTTCGAGAGGAAGATCATTTCGTTGGAGAACCTCTCCGGCTGGCGCATGGCGACAAATAAGTATCAGCGGCGCGCCGTGCCGGTGGCGATGCTGATACTTCTCAAATCGACGAACGATTATGCCCCCTTGTTCGATTTTATCGATCCGCTGATGATGGATGGCGAACGCGTTGTGCATCAGGGGTTGGGTTGGTTTCTTCGGGAGGCATGGAAGATTAAGAAGAAACCGACGGAAACCTTTTTGCTCAAATGGAAAAACGACGCCGCTCGTGTGATCTTCCAATACGCAACGGAAAAGATGACGCCCGAACAGAAGAAGCGTTTCAAGAAAGAGAAAAAGAAGGCATGAAAATGAAACAAGTGTACGTTGCCGATAGAGAGCAATGGCGCCGGTGGCTTTCAGAGCATCACGCCTCGGAAGCCGGGATATGGCTGATCTTTTATAAGAAGAAGACATCCAAACCGACGGTCGTCTATGATGACGCGGTTGAAGAGGCGCTATGCTTCGGATGGATCGACAGTATCATCAAAAAGATCGACGACGAAAAGTATGCGCGCAAATTCACGCCCCGAAAAGATAAAAGCGTATGGTCGCAACTCAATAAAAGGCGGGTCGATAAGATGATCAAACAGGGGAGAATGACCGAGGCGGGGCGGGCGAAGATCAAGGCAGCCCAAAAGAACGGCTCCTGGAACCAGCGAGCCAGGTCACGAGAATTCATCGAGGTGCCAACGGAATTAATCAAGGCGTTAGCTCAAAATAAGAAAGCGAAAGAGCATTTCGATCAGCTTGCCCCGACGTATCGAAGACATTATATTGGTTGGATCGCTACGGCCAAACGGCCGGACACGAGAGAGCGACGAATTGCCGAAGCCGTTGCCTTGCTGGAAAAAGGTCAGAAACTCGGAATGAAATAATGAGCAGCGAGAATCTCGAACAGCCGTTATATATATCCCGGAGGTTGTTGAGGAACCTCTGGCAGCCATATCGAATCTATACCGACCGAGTCGAGTTGCGGTTTTTCTTGGGTCGGAAGATCATTCGCGCCGAAGATATCATCCATGTGGAGGTCCGGCCGCCATTGGTGATTGGCGACATTTTCAGGGGCAAGGGGTTTGCACGTAGCTTCGCATTGAAGTTGGATATGACGGATTTTTGTCGACACGTGGCCATTCATCGTCGGTCCGGCTGGATCAAGCACATTTGTTTCACCCCGGACGATCCGGAGTCGTTTGTGAGTGTTTGTAAATCGATCATGAAAAAGCGAGATTAGGGCAGAGGAATGTCTGAGCTTGAGATAACTCAAGTGGAAAAGCGGCTTGCGGGCGTTATTTGCGAAAAACGCCGGAAAGCGATCAGCTATACCGTGCTGACGATATTATGCACGCCGGCTTTTGTGTTATTGGGCAGCTTAGTGATCTTTTTCGTGATGGCTCATATTTTTCGAATCGGCCAATACAACATTGGTGCCAGAGGACTCTATGCAGGTTTCAATATTTTTTTAGCTTTAATATTTATACTCATGTTGGTTTATTCGAACTCTCTAAATACTCTACGAGAATTTAGTAAGCTGTGGTTGGTCGTTGTGATTGTATTTTTGCTGCTCCTTTTTCTTACGAATGCTACAAACCTTCGAGAACAAATACCCATTCTGTACGCGTTTATCTACATTATTCTTAGCCTCGGGGTTCTGGGATTGCTGGGTCTTGTTCAGATGGGGCAGTCCGAAAGAGACAAAAAGAGTTCTGTTGGCGAGTTTCTTACAGGATTTCTGGCGTTGTTCGGCTTCATTGCGGACTCGTATGGGGAGATTCTGTACCGTTCGTGGTTGTGGTTTCCGCCGAAGCCGGAGGAAATTCGTCTCGGTGTATGGATTCTCTGCCAACTGGCGATGGAAAAGACCCTGTCGCTCGATGCCCAGTCGGTTCCCAAACGCATCCTGAACATGCTCATTCGGCTCAAACTCGTGCAGGTGAAGAACCGAAAGCTCAAGTTGATATTGAAAGGGCGCGACTTTTTGAGAATAACCAGCGAGAATGAACTCGCTCAGAAAAAGTGATTGTTTCTTTCATCGTTACGAATTTAATAGTTTATGGTATTTGAATGGCGAGCTTGACAATCCATCGCTCATTTTGCTATTTTTTTATTCATTGGTTTTTAGTTCATAGTACACCAAAAGGCTCATATGTGGATTTACGTAGATTAAAATATGAATCTTGTTCGAAGATTAACTCGTAACGTTGTGACATTTTTCAGATGGGAGGAGGCAATGGCACTGACACGGCCTGTTCGATCGATACACTGCCTGGTTTCTATCGCCATTCTGTTTCTGCTATTCTCTGTTTGGGGATCGGCGGACAAACTGATAGCGAAGCCCGTCGCGCCGGCTCTTCGGTGCGCCGATCTCGCCGCCCGGGATCAAGATGACATGTGCGTGTGGGTTCATCCGACAGATCGCGCTCTAAGTACGCTTGTCGTCTCTGACAAGAGGGCGGATAAACTGTTTGTCTATGACCTGGCTGGCCGGACTCTCCAGGTGATCCCCGCAAAGCATCCCGGCAACATCGACGTACGCTATGGTTTCTCAATTGGTAAGGAAAGAGTGGACATTATTGCGGTAAACCAACGCGATGATCCCAAAATTCTGGTGTATCAAATGACTGTGGCGACGCGGCAACTGGAGCGAGTGGATAATGGTGCTATCACAACCGGGGAGAATTACGGAGGTACTCTGTATCACAGCGTCAAGACGGGGCGATTGTATTTTATCGTAACGTCCAAAAGTGGACTCATCGAGCAGTACGAATTAACCGATGACGGTCACGGGAGCGTTCGCGGCAATAAAAAACGAAGCTGGATGGTTGGCGGGCAGTGCGAGTCGGCGGTTGCCGATGACGAAGTTGGTTCGATCTATATCGGGCAAGAAGACAAAGGCGTTTGGGAACTGGGCGGCGAACCCGGTGATCCTGCACCGGGCAGGCTGGTTGTTACACTCGGAAAAAACGGTCTTGTCGGAGACATCGAGGGATTGGCTATCTACTATTTGCCGAAAGGCAGGGGATACCTGATTGTGTCCAACCAGAGCCGGGATAATTTCAAAGTCTTTCGGCGCGAGGGAGCGCATGAGTTTGTCGGCACCTTCGCCATCGCGGGTGTTAAAGAAACTGACGGCCTTGATGTTGTCAGTGCAGATCTTGGATTTCGCTTTCCAAGCGGCTTGTTTGCCTGTCATAGTGCGGAGGAAAATCAATGTCCCGTCTTACTAACCCCATGGGCATCCATCGCTACCGTATTTCAGCCGGAACTGGAGATATCAACCGTGTGGAATCCGCGTATGTGACCTGTTCCCGTCGTCAACATCATTTCGTTCGATAGTCTGTCACGAGACGCGAGGTGCATCTTGTGATTTTTTCATGCCGGGGGGCAATTCGATGCCGACGGGGCCTTCGGCTTCCCTGAAGTCGATGATGATCTTGGCCGCGGCCTTCGGATCGTCCACGACGGTGAAGACGTCCAGATCGTCGGGAGAGATAAAGGCGTATTTATCCAGCATGACCTCTTTGATCCATCGGATAAGCCCGTCCCAGTAATCACTGCCCATGAGAATCACCGGGAAACAGGCTTGCTTAAGCGTTTGGATCAGGACGAGCGATTCGAACAGCTCGTCCATTGTGCCGAAGCCGCCGGGGAAGACGATAAAGCCGTGGGCGTATTTGAGGAACATAACCTTGCGGACGAAGAAATACCGGAAATCCAACGACACGTTTTGGTATTCGTTGGGGATCTGCTCCATCGGCAATTCGATGTTCAGACCGATGCTCTCACCGCCGGCGTCTGCGGCGCCCTTATTGGCGGCTTCCATAATTCCGCCGCCGCCGCCGGTGATGACGGCGAAGCCGGCTTTGGCTAATTCGGACGCGGTTTGCTCGGCGAGTTTGTAGTATCGGTCGGAGGGCTTGGAGCGGGCGGAGCCGAAAATCGACACGGCCGGGCCGACCGAAGCCAGCTCTTCGAAGCCCTCGGTAAACTCCGCCATAACCCTGAATATACGCCAAAGGTCTTTTACGGGACGATCAACCATGTCAATCATACGAGACGATCTCCTTATTCAGAAAACAGAGGTAAGAAGTCAGAGGACAGATACTTGTTCATCTTCCGTCTTCTGTCGTCTGTTTTCTGTCTTCTGGTCTTACCACAAATCCGGATTATTGGCCGAGGGACAATGTTTGGCGATCGGACAGTTTTCACAATCCGGTTTTCGAGCCGTACAGACGTTTCGGCCATGCGTAATCACGACGTGGCTGAACGCCGTCCAGCTTCTTTTAGGGACTATGTCGGCCAGATCGAATTCCAACTTTACCGGATCGCTGTTATCGGACAATCCCAGGCGACGTGACAGGCGAATCACGTGTGTGTCGCAGGTGATGCCGGGGATGCCGAAGGCGTCGCCCAGGACGCAATTGGCGGTCTTTCGCCCGACGCCGGGCAGGGTCAGGAGCTCCTCCATCGAGCCGGGGACGTTACCGTCGTAATGCTCGACGATGCGGGTGCACGCGCCTTTGATATTGATCGCCTTGTTGCGATAGAATCCTGTCGTTCGAATGTCCGATTCGATTTCTTTCAAATCGGCCTTGACCCAGTCGGCGGCGGATGTGTACTTTTTGAACAGGTCTTTCGTCACCAGGTTGACCCGTTTATCCGTACACTGCGCCGAGAGGATCGTGGCGATGAGTAATTCCAGTGGATTCACAAAGCGAAGGGCAATCGTGGCATTGGGATATGTTTTTTTCAATATCGGCCACATCTTCTTAAATCGTTCTCTGGCCAGTTCCTTATCGACTTTGAGTTTCTTTGTTTTTTTCTTTGCCAATTCGAGGATATCCTTATTCGCGTGACTTCTGTTTATTTCTTATCCGGCAAGGGTTCCAGCAATTCTTTGAGTTTCTTCTCGAAGAACAATTCATGCAGACGTACCGGCTCATCTTTCCCGGGGAGTAAAAGGATCGTGACCGGGACGCCGGGCTCGTTGTAAACGTTTTGCAGGTCGAGAGTGGCAGGCTGGCTTGCTTTTGTGGTGTCCCCTTTTATCGCCAGGACGCCTTTTTGCTCGATCAGTTTGGCGATGTCTTTTCGCTTGTACACGAACTTATCCACGATCTCGCAATTCGTGCACCAGTCGGCGGTGAATTTGATCAGGACCGGCTGCTGCTTGGCTTTGGCCGAGGCGATGACGGCCGGGTCGTAATCCTGCCAATCGACAAGTTCCGGCTTGAAGAAGAACCAAAAGGACGAGACGGCCAACAGTACAACGATACCCCGAACGAGCCACTTGCGGGAGAATTTCGTGCCGTAAGGGACCCAGGCGGCCCACACCCAAACGCAGAAGCTCAGAATCACGGCAAAGTAGAGCAGGTTGATTTTGTTTTCGTCGGGGACGGCTTTGACGAGCTTGACGGCGATGATGAGCAAGACGAAGCCGAGCGATTGTTTGAAAAGCTCCATCCACCGTCCCCCTCGCGGCAGACGTTTCAGCCAGCCCGGCGTGGACGTCAAAATTGCGTAAGGAGTGGCCATACCGAGCCCGATTACCATAATCGCCAGTGTACCCAAAAAGAGGGATTGACCCTGCGCCCAGACGAAGGCGACCGTCAAGATACCGAAGCTACACGGTGTGCTGAGGATCGCCGCTAAAAATCCCATCCCCACGGAACCGGCGTAGCCTTTGCCCGAGCCGGATTTACTCGTGATGGAGCCCGGGATCGTGATGGTGAAGATGCCGAACATGAACAACGCCATGACGATCATCAAGAGCGACAGGGCCGTCACGATGGCGGGATTGCGCAAGTGGTCGCCCCAGCTCAAGCTTCGGTCGTAGAAGCTCTGCAAGATGATATTCGCCCCGGCCAGAGTAGCAAAAAAGAGCAGTATTCCGATGCAAAAAACCAGACCCATCAAAATGGATTGTCTTCGGCCCGATTGGGCCTGTTCCACAATGCGCATAATCACCAACGGCAAGACCGGCCACACGCACGGCATTAAATTCAAACCCAATCCCGATATAAATGCCAGGAGCAGGGCAAACCAGGTCGAGTAGCCCGGAGCGTCGATTTCTTGAGCGGTTGTTTCAATGACACTTTGAGCCTCGATATCAAGCTGCTTCCAGGACTCTCGCCGGCGATAGTCGATTTGTGTTTGCAGGATTTTCTCGAAAGGCGGCAAACAAGCGATGCTCGTGCACATCATTCCGCTAATCGTGACTTCGACATCTACGACAGTGGGTTCGGTGGCCGTCTTGACGGTCTTGATCGGTATAAAGACCGTAAAATCTCCGGCGTACACTTCGACCTTATTGCCGACGGGATCGTTGAAGATTTCCCATTTTGGAAAGACGGCGTCGCTAAATTCCAGATCATTGGATTTCGCTGAGACCTTGAGTCGAAATTGGGGGGCGGGCGCCGTTTCCGCACGGGCATAATAGTGTAGATCGTGGGTTCCAGAGAAGATAACCGCAAGGCCGGACTGCTGGTCCGTTCGGGCCGGCTCGAAACGGACGGAAGAGTATTCTTCTTCGTGACGTGCCAATTCAACGTTGGATGTGTTGCTCGAGCTTTGGGCAAAGATCAAGCCCGGGAGAGCAACGAAAAAAGCGGCGCATACACGTTTAATTAAAAGGTGTTCTTTCAGCATCGCAAGATCTCCTGTCCGCGTGGATGCGTCGAAATCATCCGGATAGACGACAATTAGTCCCCCGAGGATTCCTGCTGTTGCTCGGGCTCCGTCTGCGACGGGTCGCCTTTGGCCTGTTCGGCGGCTAATAGATCCGCCACCGTCGGTTTATCCGGGAAACCGCCTTCCAGAATCAGTTTCACCTCGTCGGCATCAAGCGTTTCGTATTTCAGCAGGGCCCTGGCAATCCCTTCGAGTTTCTCTTTGTTTGATTCGATCAGCTCTCTGGCTTTGTTATAAGCCTCGTCGGTGACTTTTTTGATCTCGTTGTCGATT
>JAFGTG010000316.1 GCA_016934255.1 Sedimentisphaerales bacterium | reverse complement strand
TTCAGCTACGACTGGGACCGGGAAGTGGCCACGACCGATCCGAATTATTACAAATGGACACAGTGGATTTTCCTCAAACTTTTCAACAGTTATTTCGACGAGACCGAGCAGAAGGCCAAGCCCATCGACCGGTTGCCGATTCCCGAAGGACTCAGCGAGGCTGAAAAACAAAAGTATATCGACGATCACCGGCTGGCTTACGAAGCTGAGGCTCCCGTCAACTGGTGTCCCGAACTCGGGACGGTTCTGGCGAATGAGGAGGTGATCGGCGGCGTGAGCGAGCGGGGAGGGCACCCGGTCATTCGCAAACCGATGCGCCAGTGGATGCTGCGGATCACAAAATATGCTGAACGACTGCTCGACGATCTGTCGGAAGTGGATTGGCCGGACTCGATCAAGAAGCTCCAGACGGATTGGGTGGGTAAAAGTATTGGAGCCGACGTCGATTTCAAGGTCGATGGCTATAATGAAACGATATGCGTATTCACCACCCGGCCCGACACGCTCTTCGGTGCGACCTATATGGTCATGGCGCCGGAGCATCCGCTCGTCGATAAGATTACCAGCGAAGACCGAAAAGACGCCGTTCAGAAATATCGTAAAGAAGCGGCCCGAAAGAGCGATCTGGACCGAACGGACCTGGCCAAGGATAAAACGGGCGAACCACTCGGCGCCTTCGCTATTAATCCTGTAAACGGCGAAAAGATCCCCATCTGGATCAGCGACTACGTCTTGATCAGTTATGGAACCGGGGCGATTATGGCGGTGCCCGCGCACGACGAACGTGACTTCGAATTCGCCACCAAGTTTAATCTTCCGATTATCCAGGTGGTTGAACCGCCGGACGCCGAGCAAGCCGAATTGGCCCGGCAGGGAAAGCTGTGCTTTATCGGGAACGGTAAAGCGATCAACAGCGGTCCGTTCACTGACTTGAGCACGCCGGACTTTAAAAAGCAGATCACCCACTGGCTTGCGGAAAGAGGACTGGGTAATCAGGCGATCAATTATAAACTGCGCGATTGGCTCTTCAGTCGGCAGCGTTACTGGGGCGAGCCGTTCCCGATTGTGCATACCGAGGATGGTCGGATCGTTGCGCTCCAGGAAGAGGAATTGCCTTTGAAACTTCCTGTGGTCGATGAATATAAGCCGACGGGGACGGGTGAACCGCCATTGGCCAACGCAACGGATTGGGTGAACGTGACATTGCCTGACGGTACCCAAGCCAGGCGTGAAACGAACACGATGCCCCAGTGGGCGGGTAGTTGCTGGTATTATCTGCGATATCTCGATCCGGATAATAATGAGCAAGGCTGGGCGCCGGAAAAGGAACAATACTGGATGAGCCGAACCGGCGTCGATCTGTATATCGGCGGCGCCGAACATGCCGTGCTGCATCTATTGTATTCGCGTTTCTGGCATAAGCTGCTTTACGACTTAGGCTATGTCGGCACCAAGGAACCATTCAAGAAGCTCATCAACCAGGGCATGATCCTCGGCGAGGACGGCCAGAAGATGAGCAAGTCCCGCGGCAACGTCGTCAACCCGGACAAGGTCATCGCCGACTACGGTGCCGATTCGATGCGGCTGTACGAGATGTTCATGGGCCCGCTCGAAGCCATGAAGCCCTGGAGCATGCAGGGCGTCGAGGGCGTGCATCGGTTCCTGTTTAAACTCTGGCGCGCCGTCATCAACCAGGAGACGGGCGAGGTCGATGGAGCTATACAAAGGATCGACGCCGATGAGGAAACACTGAGACTTTTGCATCAGACGATCAAGAAGGTCGGGGACGATATCGAGACCTTCAGTTTCAATACGGCCATCAGTGCGATGATGATCTTCGTCAATCATCTCAGCCGACTTGACCAAAGACCGAAAACCGCCGTCGAAAAGCTTGTTCTTATTCTTGCCCCGTTTGCGCCGCACATCGCCGAGGAACTCTGGGAGAAACTCGGTCATACCGAAAGCCTCGCCTACGAACCCTGGCCTGAATATGATAAGGAACTCATCAAAGAGAAAGAGATTGAATTGGCCGTGCAGGTTAACGGCAAGATCAAGGATCGCATCGTTGTCTCCGCCGATGCGGACGAAGACGCGATCAAACAAAAAGCCTTGAGTAACGAAAAGGTCGCCGCCGCTATGGCCGGCAAAGAGCCGAGAAAGGTCATTGTCATCAAGTCCCGGTTGGTGAACATCGTCATGTAGGTCGGGAAGGAAATAAATATGCATGGAGATATTCATGTGCGTCGAGATAGAAGCAAAATTGAAGGTCGATTCACTGACGGATGTCGAGCGTAAGCTGAAGGACCTTGGCGCCGAATTTATCGCCGAGCAATCGCAGAGCGACATTCAATTCGATGACGCCAATTCTTCTTTGATTGCAACGGACCGATGCCTCCGACTGCGGCGCCAGTCGGCCGGCGATGACGTGAAGGTCTTTCTGACGTACAAAGGGACCAAAGAAGAAAGCGATTTTAAAAAACGCCGGGAGATCGAGATTGAAATCGACAGTGCGGAAATGACGCAGAGATTGCTTGAGGCACTGGGCTACCAAAAGATACTCGTCGTCGAAAAAAAACGTCGCCTCTGGCGGTTGGGAACGTGCGAGGTCGCGCTGGACCACTTACCTCAACTCGGTTATTTCGTGGAGATCGAAGGACCCGATAGCGAGGCAATCGCCGAGGTGCAAAAGCGTTTGGATTTGTCTCATGTGCCCTCCATCACGAAGAGCTATCCCCAGATGATTCGAGAAACTCTCAATCGTGGCGAGTGATAATTTTTGACAAGATCGTGTCTATGAAACCGGATGATGGTTACATTTTTTTTATTATTAATCCCAAGGCGGGCGCAACCAGCAGTAAACTCCTGGGACGTCGCTTCGAGCGATACCTTCGCAAGCGAGGCTTCAAGGTCCGATGTTGCTTGACCACGTCTCTGGAAAATGCCTGTGAGCTAGCGACCTATGCCGCCACCCATCCGGACTGTGCCTTAGTCGTCGGGATAGGGGGGGACGGTACGATCCGCGAAGTGGCCCACGGTCTCGAAGGGAGCGACAAGCCGTTGCTTATCGTTCCCCAGGGAACGGAAAATCTTCTGGCCAACGAACTGGGTTTCAACGAACGACTGAAAACCATCATCCGAACGTTCGAAGCGGGATACACCCGGCCGCTGGATCTGGGCAGCGCCAATGGAAAATGTTTTACCTCGATTGCGGGATTCGGATATGACGGCGAGGTCGTCCGAAAGATGAGCGAGCAGCGGGCCGGCCACATCGACCACTTTGATTATGTCTGGCCGATCTGGCGAACGTTCTGGGAATATAAATTCGAACCCATGCGCGTCGTGGTGGACGGCGAAGAAATTTTTGACGGTCCCGGTCTGGTATTCGTCGGCAACATTTCACGGTACGCCATCGGCCTGCAAATTTTGCACTATGCCGATTTCGGAGACGGCCTGTTGGATATTTGTGTTTATAAGTGTGCGTCTCAACTTCATTTGATGAAGCATTCTGTGTTAACAATAGTGAAACTTCATGCCAACCGGCGCGACGTCATTTACCGACAGGGCAAAAGCGTTCATGTCAGTTCTAATACGCGCGTTATTCGAACGGAAATTGATGGTGATCCGGGGCCGCCTCTGCCGGTGCAAATCGACGTCATACCCCACGCCGTTCGATGCATGGTGCCGGAAGACGGAAAACCCGCCGGCATAAGAACGCGTATGATCAGAGCAATAGGTTGAAAAAGTGCCTAAAGTGCGAAGTGACTAAAGTGAACTAAAGTTATTATTGGTCACCAGGGTGCATATGGAAAATGAATTTAAAATCGGCAATATTGATATTGGTATCGATGCGCCTCTTTTCGTGATGGCCGGGCCGTGTGTTATTGAGAGTAAGACACTTTGTCTGAACATCGCCAGGAGACTTCTCGATATCAGTCGTAAGATTGAGGTACCCATTATTTTCAAGGCCAGTTTTGATAAGGCTAATCGTTCCAGCTATCACAGCTTTCGCGGTCCGGGTCTTGAAAAGGGGTTAGACATTCTTTCTGATGTCCGCGAAGAAACAACGTTACCCATCATGACGGATGTGCACGAAGCGGTCCAGGCCGAACCGGTCGGCCGAGTGGTGGATTGTCTTCAGATACCCGCTTTTCTATGTAGGCAGACCGATTTACTTTGTGCCTGCGCTCAGACAGGCAAGCCTATTAATATTAAAAAGGGCCAGTTTCTTTCCCCCGAGGAGATGAAAAACGCTGTTGATAAAATCAGAGCTTGTGACAATCATAAAATCATGCTGACAGAGCGCGGTACATTTTTCGGTTACAATAGACTCGTGAATGACATGACGGCGATTGAAAGCATGAAAAAGCTCGGTTGTCCCGTTATCTTCGATGCGACACATAGCACCCAGCAACCGGGCGGTCTCGGGCAGGCCAGCGCGGGACGACGTGAGATGGCTCCGCTCCTTGCCAGGGCTGCTATCGCCGCCGGGGCAAACGGCCTTTTCGTGGAAGTCCACCCGGAACCGGAAAAGGCAAAATCGGATGCTGCTTGTATCATGCCGATTGACTGGCTTGAAGAATTACTGTCAGTTTGTAAAAAAATATTTAACGTCATACGTGGAGAAAACTATGACTAAGAAAAAGAACTTCTTATACGGTCCGGTGCCTTCCCGTCGGTTGGGGCGAAGTTATGGTATTGATATCGTGCCTTTTAAAGTATGTACGCTGGATTGTGTCTATTGTCAACTCGGTCGAACGCCTAAAACGACAACCGAGCGAAAAGAATATGCCCCCGTCGATGAGATACTGGTGGAGCTTAAAGAAGCGTTAAGAGAAAAGGTCGAGGCCGATTTTATCACGATTGCCGGGTCCGGCGAACCGACGCTTCACGCCCATCTCGGCAGGCTGATCGAGGGGATAAAAGAGCTTACTAATATTACTGTCGCCGTTCTGACCAACGGTACGCTTTTATACAGACCCGAGGTCCGCGCCGATTGCTATAAAGCGGATGTCGTAATGCCGTCACTGGACGCCGGAGACGAACAGACGTTCCGGAAAATCAACCGACCAAACTGCGATATTAGTATTAAGAACGTGATTTCCGGCCTATGTCAGTTCCGTGAGGAGTTCCCCGGACAAATCTGGCTGGAAGTGTTTTTTATCGAATCCATCAATACCGGCGACGAGCAAATCGCCAGTATTAAAAAGGCCGTCGAGCTTATTAAGCCTGATAAAATCCATCTGAATACGGCTGTTCGGCCGACCGCAGAACCCGACATCAAACGCCTGGACGCCGAGCACTTGCAGGCTATCGCCGAACGCCTCGGTCCCCATTGTGAAGTTATTGCGGATTTCTCCAAGACACGGGGAACGTTGTCTTCTTCCATCGATTCCCAAGAGGCCTTCACGCCTCACAAAAAACGAAGCTCGACGGCTTCCGCTCTACTATCAATGCTAAAACGCAGACCCTGTTCGCTCAGTGATATTTGTGCCGGCCTGGATATCAAACCTAATGACGCCCTCAAGCACATCCACGACCTTCAAGAAAGCGGTTTCATTCTTATCGAAAGAAAAGACGGGAACGTCTTTTTTAAAAGCCCGGTATGATGAAAAACACTAGACCCGAGTGACAACCGCCTGATAATTTTCCCCAAATTTACTCCTATTTTTTTCATATTTATACCCATTTTGTAAAGCCAGAAGTCGGATTGGCCGATAAAAGCCTTGTGACGTTTTTCAGAGCATTGATTTTATCGCGTACTTTAAAAAAGAACGATAATTTGCGAACGGGCTCATGGGGCTTTGCAATTAGACCGATAAGACGTTCAGTTCTCAAGTTCATTATTTCGTCGGCGTGACACCGACTGGTTTGTTTGGGATCGAAACGAATGTCAACAATTAAACGACAGCTTGTACTAAATAAAGGATCGGAAAAATATATTTTTCGATATGACGATGGAATGGAAGACGCTCTGCTCGATGCGTTGATTGAACAGGCTCAGGACAAGCGGACGAATTTTGATTGGTTCGACGCCGCGGTGCTCAGTTTCAAACTCACTCAATCGTTGATTAGCCAGGCCAACGATCTCTTGGGTGAAACCACGGACGTTCAATTTCATACGAATTAAGCAGCGTCTGTCACGATATCAATAATAACCGTTGTGGTTTGAATACGCAGTTTAAAAAACCGGTATGATTAAATAGATAGGTATATTTATGGAAGACAGCATTATCATCCAAAGGTTCTTAGATTACCTGAAATTTGAGAGACGGTTCTCTGAGCATACGGCGAAGTGTTACGGAGCAGACCTGACACAGTTCTGTGATTTTCTCAAGGAACGTTCCGAAGGTCCGTCGGGAGACATGCATCACATGTCACCCCATCACCTTGAAGGTGATCTGGCCACCGCTGTGGCAATCCAGGTTGATATCGACATCGACCAGTTGCTTTTGACGGCCCAGACGGATTGCGTTCGATCGTACCTGGCGTTTTTGAACGAGAAACAATACTCGAAGGCCACGATCGCACGAAAGCTCGCGACGCTCCGCAGCTTTTATAAATTTCTCGTCAAGCGCAACCATATCACGTCCAATCCGGTTGTGTCCATTCGGACGCCGAAGCAGGAAAAGAAACTCCCGCGTTACCTCGAATACGACGAAGTTAAAAGACTGCTCAATACACCGCCGGTTAACACGTGGCTGGGTGCGAGGGACAGAGCTATTCTTGAAACACTTTACAGCACCGGTATCCGCGTCAGCGAACTGGTGGCGCTTAATATGGATGACATTGACTTCCTCGGAGAAGTCGTGCACATCCGGGGCAAAGGTAAAAAGGAAAGAATCGCCCCCATCGGATCGTCGGCGCTGCAGGTCATTCAGCATTATATGGAATATCGAAACAAGCGTGCGCAAAGCAACAGCAATTTCGATTCGAAGGTTTTGTTCGTCAACAAGCACGGGCGGAGGCTCAGCACTCGAAGCGTTCGCCGCAAGATGGATAAGTACCTGAAGATGGCCGGACTCGATCCGGCAATCAGCCCGCATACGCTTCGGCACAGCTTTGCCACGCACATGCTCAACAACGGCGCCGACCTGAGAAGCGTCCAGGAATTGCTCGGGCATCAATCGCTGTCAACGACGCAAGTTTATACGCATCTGACCACGTCGAAACTCAAAGAGGTGTACGACAACGCACATCCTCGAAATAACGGTCACGATACGGATGAGTATGGCGATTAAAAATTCGAAAGTCTTTACTATCTTTTTTCGATGATCCCGATTTAATCCATCATCAAAACGGGGCCCATGCCGAAAACGACATGGGCCCCAAACGTTTAATCACTTCAACAGCAACCCCTTTAATGAACGGGTCACTCTTTTTTAAGGTTGATAAAGCCGGATATCATCAACATACAACGTGCCCGATCCACCGGCACCGGCCATTCCGGAATTTGTTCCCAAACCAATCGCGATCTGATTGACGTTCCCCAGATTGATCCCTTGATCGCGGAAGGACTGAAGCGGGGTGCGCCACTCGGTCCAGATGCTGGCCGTTGCAATCTCCGTATTCTCATTTGCCACAACCGCAGGCGCGCCGGCGGAATTGGCAATGGACACATAGAGCGGCTCGGTCGCATTCGAGGAACCGCCGCGAATCCAAAGCGACAATTCACTGACGCCCGCCGCCGTCCAGTCGCGTCGATCCGTTAACGTCAGCACCGCTTCCGAGTTTGTCACGCCGGCGTCATTGACATACACGAGCGGCATCGATTGAGCGCCGCCATGCACGATCGTCTGCTCGGCATACGGCGGCATGAGATAACCGACCTGGGCGCCGTTGTCGGCGACGCCGTAGCCGTCGATCCACGCCTGCCAAATCGCCTCACCGGCGACATCGTCATCCGTATAGCTTTCGAAGTCCTCAACCAGCAAGTAAGCGCCGACCGCGAAACTCCAGACGGGGCCTTTCACCGTATTACCGGTGTACACCTCGTCCACGCGCCAATAGTACGTGCTGTTGGCTTCGAGCAATCCGGCGTCGTAACTTTCCGCTCCGAGCGACCGGGAGCCTTTATATTCGGGCGAACTCGCATCGGCGCTGCGCACGGCGTCCTTGTCCAATCCGAGATAGACCTGATGCGAGGTTGCATTGTCCGCCGCCGTCCAGCTCAAGACGGTTGCCATCGTCACATCCGTCTCGCCGTTGGCCGGCTGCGGATTTGCAATGGCGCCCGGCGTCGTAAAGGACCAGACATCACCTGGATACGTGCCGGCGCCATCAAACTCATCCACGCGCCAGTAGTAAACCTTCTCTGCCTGGAGAGCGCCGGGATTGAAGCTTGTTGTCCCCGCGGGCGTACCGACGGTGGCATTCGCAACCGTGTCGTAATCATCGCCGAAATACATGGTATGCAGCTTCGCGCCATAGCCGGCGGTCCACGTTAAAGTCACCGTCGTTTCCACAATGCCGGAGCCATCGGCCGGGACCGGATTGTACGCCGTCTTCGGCGGAAGCGAGAAACTCCAGATCGGTCCTTTCCACGGGCTGTCCGGATTCGCCTCATTGACTTCGTCGATTCGCCAGTAGTACGTCGTTCCCGGCACGAGACCTTCGGGATAGGGATAGCCGGGGAAACCAACGATCAACATGGTCGCAACCTGATTGCCCTGGTACTCAATTGAATCACGAGTGGCGTTATTCACTGCGTCGTAATCATCGCCGATATAAACGTCATGCGAAACGGCGAATTCTCCCGCACGCCACATCAAGGTCACCCAGGTATCGGCATTGAGAGCGCCATCCTTGGGAGTTGGACCGGAAGCATAGGGAAACGGTTCGCCTTGCATTGCGGAAAGAACTTCAATCCCACTCAGCGCGCGATCGTAGAGCTTCACCTCATCGAGAAGACCGCCAAACGCCTCATAAGGTCCGGAGCTTCCGTCATTGCCGATGTTAGCTGTTGGATGAAGAGCGCCCAGACCCGAGTAGCTTCCACTTGAGACTTCCTCACCATCCACATAGACTGCATAATTACCATTATCCCATGTTAGTGCCACGTGGAGCCATTGCTCCAAAGGCATCTCCATAATATCCACATCATGTGCATGCGCGCCGCCCAGACCGATATCCAGCAGTCTGGAGGGCGTGGTTCCTTCCTGCATATAGATTTGGATTCGATTGGTCCACTGCGGTTGAGTCGTATGACCAAAGAAGTACCGTCCGTCCGTCTCAGGTTGTGGATCGGTTAGAAGCCCCCACATCGCCACCGTTCCAGATATCGCCGACATCCCGGTTGTTTCGAATTCTACGCAGGCATCATCTGGCACACCCGGGAATAACAGAGCGCCGCCGAACTTACCCGATGACCACACGAGACCGTCGCCGATCAGCGTGCCGTCATTGTCCCCCCTGGCACTATCGGCGGCCGTCGTGCCCGACGCTTCGTCGAATTTCCAGTACCCGACGAGCCCATCCTGTCCCCAAGCAGGAGAAAGGCCCATCCCCACTCCCGCCACGATGGCAAGAGTCGCCCAAAAGACCATTTTTCTGCACATAATAATCCTCCATTCAAAAAGTGTTAAAAGATTAGATTTTACGAAAAGTCCACTCAACGGCGCGAAACCCATGCCTCACGCCATGTGTTTCACATACAAAAAAGCTCCTCACTGGCTGAAAAGACGCAAAACCATGAAAGTATAGACCGTCCTTTAATACTCAATTTATACCAAATAAATGGTCGTCTTGTCAAATAATAAATGTGAAAATAAAGGACTTAATGATTCAAATCCGGTCCGTAAGAGGGAGGCTATTTTTGACTTTTCAATGTGAAATGTGACACGAGGCGGCTGCCGTTCGGGCACAGACAGGTGATCTGGAGGATATAGTTCTGATTACCCGCCTGCTCCAGCGGTAAATCGAACCGATACGTCCGCAGAAAATCGTTCCAGTAGTCGTTGTTCGTCACCGGATCGGTCAAATCAATGTCTTGCCAAATGGCGATCCTCTTGCCCTTTGGATCCGCAGAGCGCTGCACATGTTCGTATAACTCGATGCGAAAGATGCCCGGGGATTTGATCTGTGAGCCAAACGCGTCCAGCAAACTCACGTAGAGGTTCAACTGAGTTCTCTGAACACTGCCCGACTCAACCAGTTCGGTCAACGGAAGGATGTCGATCTGTGTAGGAGCATAACGCGTATAGAAAGATGAAAGGTCAAGCTCCTTTTTTACCGGCGTCGGGATCTGAGGAGGACGTGAAGCAGGTTGGCAACCGGCAAGGAGTAAGACGTAACACGAAACGACCCAATAGTAAATGCGACCCAATGTCATTCTCACAAATCCTCGTCAAGCAGATGTCCCAGACGATATTTCTTCGTTCTCAGATAATTGATATTATGTTTACCCGGCTTGGCCCTGAGCGGTATCTGCTCGACAATTTTAATGCCATACACTTCAAGGCGATTGACCTTCTTGGGATTATTGGTCAATATCCGAATATTTCGCAATCCCAGATCACGACAAATCTGGGCGCCGATCCCGTAATCGCGCCGATCTGCACTGAAGCCTAATTGCAAATTCGCATCGACCGTATCAAGGCCCTGCTCCTGAAGTTTATAGGCCCGCAGCTTGTTCGTTAGACCGATCCCCCGGCCCTCTTGCCGCAAATAAATCAAAGCCCCTTCGCCGGCCAGCTCGATCATTTTCATCGCGGTGATGAGTTGGTAGCCGCATTCACAACGCTGTGAATGAAACAAATCCCCCGTCAAGCATTCCGAATGCACACGCACCAGAACCGGCTCATCGTGCTCGATGGGTTTGCCGTTATCATCGAGTCGGCCGATATCTCCTTTGCATAATGCCAGGTGTGGTTCCGCCGAGGTCACGCTTTCGTAGTCGATCAATGTAAACTCACCGTAGTCCGTCGGGAGATTGATGCAATCGAGACGTTTAATCTGGCTCTCACGCTGTAACCGATATTCGACGAGCTTAGCAATGGAGGCGATTTTCAGATGATGTTTTTCGCAAAACGTCAATAGCTCCGGCACCCGCGCCATCGAGCCGTCTTCGTTCATGACTTCACAGATCACGCCGGCCGGTTTTAGTCCGGCTAAACGCATCAAATCCACGGCTCCCTCGGTTTGCCCCGCCCGGACGAGCACGCCGCCGTTCCGGGCGCGCAAGGGAAAGACATGACCCGGACGAACCAAGTGAGTTGCTTTGGCGTTATCCGCGATGGCCGCTTGAATCGTCTTGGCCCGGTCTGCGGCGCTGATCCCCGTAGTCACACCTTCGGCAGCATCGATACTCACCGTAAAGGCCGTCTCGAAGCGGGCGGTATTTTCCGCCGTCTGGGGATAGAGTCCCAACGAATCACACTTCTCGGCCGGCAGCGGCAGACAAATCAAGCCCCGGCCGAATTTCGCCATAAAATTGACAATGTCCGGGGTCACATGTTCGGCGGCGCAGACTAGGTCGCCTTCGTTCTCGCGATCCTCGGCATCGACAAGGACAATCATACGGCCGTGCCGAAGCTCCTCAAAGACTTCCGGAATTTCACTAAATTCTAACGACACCTATCGATCCTCAGTTAAACCTATCATCATTTCATTTTACCACTTAGCTTTCGCTTTTATTCGCCAAGCCTTGTTCGTACGCTTCAATATAGCGACTTCCATCGCGAATGTAAATAAGCGTTGCTAAAAGGGCGGTGCCCGCCGCCGACCACCAAAGCGCCCGCAGAAACCATATCCAGCCCGGCAACAAACGAGAAACTTCCGGAGCGATCAAAATCCCGGCTACCATGGACAGTTGAAGGGCGGTGGCCAGCTTGCCGATGAAAGCAGGGGCGATGTGAATTTTCGATGTAATCAGATAGACGATCACAAAACCAATCAGCAGGAACAAGTCCTTACCCAGGATAAAGACCACAACCGTCGGCGGAAGCAGAAATTTCCCCACGTGGCCGGCCTGCGAAGCTAAAAGTAAACACGCACAGGTAATAAGCAACTTGTCGGCAACCGGATCCAAAAACGCTCCGAGTTTGGTAATCTGATTTTTTTTTCGCGCTAAATACCCATCCACGCCGTCGCTAACGGCCATCAATACAAACAAACCCATTGAAACATACCGCACACCGAGCCGAGCGGTCTCGCTCAGCCTGGAATCATTGATCTTTAGCATGAAACTAACGAATGGGACAATCAGCAATATTCGGAAAATAGTGATCCGGTTGGCCCAATTAAGCTTTACCGCCATTGTTTTCACCCCGAAGAGCAAATATTTTGCGTTGTTCCATACTCACGGACAAAGACCGGTTTGTCCAACTCCCACAGTCTCGATGAAAAACCATCATACGAACGAAATCTGTGTTTGGCAAGAGCGTGGCGCTGGATTTCAAGGGGTGTGAAATAGAAAGAAGAGGAGGCATATTGTCAGCTTAAATTTCCTTGCTTCGATTCGACAGCGTGCTATAATCCGAAACTTGTTAATTGAGGACAAGATCATGGCAGTACTTAATGTCAATATCGATCACGTTGCAACGGTTCGACAAGCCCGTCTGACCGACGAGCCGGACCCGGTCTGGGCGGCGGTCCAGTGCGAGTTGGCCGGGGCCAATGGAATTACCGTTCACTTGCGCCAGGACCGGCGGCATATCTGCGATCGAGATGTGCGGATTCTCAAAGAAACCGTCGCGTGCAAGCTGAATCTGGAAATGTGTATGGCCGAGCCGATCGTCAAGATCGCCGAAGCGATTCAGCCGGACCAGGTTACTTTAGTGCCCGAAAAAAGGGCCGAACTGACCACGGAAGGGGGGCTGGATTGTGTGAGGCACCAAACGCGCCTCGCTGAGGTCGTTAAAAGGATGCACAAAAAACGCATCCTGGTCAGTACGTTCATCGCACCCGACGCCGAACAGATCATCGCTTCGGCTCAAACCCATTGTGATGCGATTGAACTGCATACCGGCATGTACGCGAACGCCAAAGGTCCCGGGGCGATCAGGAAAAGACTGATAGACCTGGAACGCGGTCGGGATCTGGCCATGGAAAACAAGCTGGTGGTCCATGCAGGTCATGGTCTGACGTATCGTAATATTGCGGACGTGGCGCGCATTGAAGGGCTTTGTGAATTCAATATCGGCCACAGCATTATCGCGCGGGCCGTCTTTGTTGGTATAGGCCAGGCGACGGCCGAAATGATCAAATTAATTCACAAGAAGTGAGCTAAAATGAACTAAAGTTTCCACCATTAACTTTAGGCACTTTAGTCACTTTTAATTTTAAGCACTTGCCAAAGGAGAAAAATATGTTTACCGGGGCAATGACGGCGTTGGTGACGCCTTTTCAGGATGGTGAGATTGACTTTGAAACCCTTGACGAACTGATCGAATATCAATTAGAAGGCGGTATCGACGGCATCGTCCCCGTGGGAACGACCGGGGAATCCCCCACGGTGAGTCACGAAGAGCATAAACTCGTGATCGAAAGGGTCGTGAAGACGGTGGCCGGGCAAGTCCCGGTCATCGCGGGGGCCGGCTCGAACAGTACCGCCGAAGCCATCGAATTGACGGCTTTTGCCAAAGAAATCGGCGCCGATGCGACGTTGCAAGTCGATCCGTATTATAACAAACCCACTCAGGAAGGTTTCTATCAGCACTTTAAAGCCATCGCCGAAGCGGTCGATCTGCCCATGGTACTTTACAATATTCCCGGGCGATGCGGGGCGGGGATGACGCCGGAGACCATCGCCCGATTAGACGAAGTCGAAAATATCGTCGCCATCAAGGAAGCCACCGGCAGTCTCGACCAGGCCAGTGAGATCGCCATGCGATGCGATATGACCATTATCTCCGGCGATGACTCCCTGACGCTCCCTATCGCGTCGGTCGGTGGCAAGGGTGTCATCAGCGTCGTAGCAAATATTGTACCCGCCGATGTTAAAGCCATGACCGATTTGATCCTCGAAGGTGATTTGGTTTCAGCGAGACAGTGGCACAAGAAGTTGTTCGTGTTGTGTAAAAGCATGTTAACCCTGGCGACGAATCCAATACCGATTAAGGCCGCGATGGCTATGCTGGACAGGTGTTCGGAGGAGCTGCGCCTACCCATGACTCCACTGGAACCGGACAAACGAGCGATTCTTCAGAAAACGCTGGAAGACTACGGTTTGCTCAGCTAAAGAGTAACTTGATGAATAGACAATAATGGTATGGATATAACGATGAACGTCTTATAGCGATCCAATACAACAGATCGCTTCGGCTACGGGGCGAGAAAGGAATCCGTCTCGCAGGAGGGCACTTCACACCCTTTATACACGTCCGTGTCCTGCAAAGTGAAAATGTCATCGGCGCCGATAAAACGTGTTCTCATGTATTCGACACGTCCGTCACGGAATAGAGCGTTCTGTCCGCGACGTTTGTGATTGATGCTGTTTAGTTTCAGTAACCTTGGGGTTAATCGCATTTGAAATGTTTCACTATAATCCTTCGGCATATCTTCGAAAAGCGGATTCCAGTCCGCCATGAGAACCTTCCGGCATTGCAGTTTCCCGTCCCACATACGTTGACAGCTTATACGAAAGCTATACGTCACACAGTTTCGACTGGGAAAGTCCTTATAGGTTTGTATTTGGGTGGGATTTACTTCGGGCGTTTCGCCACATTTACTGCCGGGACAAACAAAATCATGCAGATTAACATATTCACCCTTGACTAAAAGATATAGATTTCTCGTATTAGAGTGATTCTCTTCTCCTTGTGCGCCTACCTTCCACCACGGAGAGCCCGGCGCAACTGCGAGTGCGGGTTGGCGTTCATCGTAATCCGTAATATACTGAGCCAAACCGTGAAAGATATTATTCATCTGCATCTTACACCGCTGAACGCGAGAATTATATCGTACATAGTCGAGCGATGTAAACAAAACGCTTCCTGCAACGACAAACATCGCCGCCATGGCCAGCTTTCCACCCAATCCAATCAAAATGCGTTTATTGGAATGAACGGCTCGTGATTGCTCACTGGCCAGCAATTGCTGAAGACGCTCCTGACTCGATCTCGCCGCTTCATTAAGCCGCTCGACCGTTCGCTCCACGAGAGCATCCGGACAGAGTTCCGGCTCAATGCTATCCAGTGGCGCGAATGTGATTTTCAGCTTGGTGTGAATCTTCCGGGCTTCTTGATTTGACGCGATGAGTGCTTCAACTTCGGCAATCTGCTCCTTCGACGCCAAACCCATACAATAATCGAATATTAATTCCTTCTGCTCCCTGGTAAGCGGAATCATTTGCGTTCTTTGCTCCCGATCGATGCCTTCCACTCTTTTGCAAAACGGCCCACAGCCGTGTGTAATCTGCTCTTCACCGTACCAATAGGTATACCGAGAATCTCGGCCATTTGTTTGTAAGAAAATCTTTGAAAATAGGCTAAAATTAATATTTCTCGGAG